>JAISEQ010000114.1 GCA_031264045.1 Deltaproteobacteria bacterium | reverse complement strand
CATCTAAAATTGTATATGAAAAAGGTGAAAAGAAAGCCTGGTGAAATAAAACGTTTGACTTTCTGGCCATGGATATCAAAAATCATAGATCTTCTTGAAAAGAGACAATAATTTTTAATCTAAATTTCTAGATTTTTTTAAATATACTGATAGCCAACGTTAATGTTGCCGATGATATAAATCAAAATTTGTTGAAATCTTGAACACTTCTTGGAATCAGAACTTCCGTTATGACCGCCTGCGCCCTGAAATACTCCTCCATCCTCGCGACTTTGTCCGGCGGTTCAATTTGTTCACACAAACATCAAGAGAATAACTGTACCCCCTCACGTATGGAAATTCAACGCCCGCCTCCCCCGCAGGCTCAGGAACTTCAGCAATTCGGCGCTCGTCACATCGCTCGCGTCCCCGTTTTTCTGTACATCAGCATCGTGTTGACTTATATCCTGACTTGGCTGTCATTGAAGCACCGGTCTGCATCGAGTCTCGCGTCCACGTAAATCTGCCGCATCATCCAGTCCAGATAGATATCATGTTCGGTATAGTTCGCCATCGCTCCCAGAAGTCGGGACTTCTTGAAACTGTTATGCATGAACCCATTTATCTCATTTTTGCTTTTCAGCTCGTGCTTCTGCATCTGCGTCTTTTCCCGATCCATTTTTATCAAGTCATATTTCTGAATCGTCTTATTGGTGAAAGCAATGAAACACTCACTTCCTAGGAATAATTCTATAGCCAAGACTGATGCGATGCAGTAGGCAATCCTCTCGCATAGCTCATAAAAGATCCGGGGAAACCTTCCCGACCCGTATGGCATACACGTGCCAGAGAAGAAAGCGGTGCAGATCCGCCTTGAAAAAATACTCCGCGCCTGTTATCTTCATTCCGTCATGAGAAAGGAGCCCCCATGCCTCCCGAGCAGTTGCCTCTGAGAGACCGCCGAGACCGCATGCTCTCGCTCGAACTGTTCGCCGGAGCCGGAGGCCTCGCCCTCGGGATGCACCAGTCGGGATTCCGCCCGTTGGCCCTTCTGGAACGGGACCGTGACTCCTGCGACACGCTCCGGATGAACCTGGACGCCTTCGGGGACGGATCCGGAAGCCCCAGGGTGATGCAGGCCGACGTCAGGGACATCGACTATTCCGAGTTCGCCGGACGCGTCCGGTTCGTGACCGGCGGCCCGCCCTGCCAGCCGTTCTCGCTCGGCGGCAGGCACAGGGGGCGAGAGGACTCCCGCGACATGTTCCCGGAGGCCGTCCGCGCCGTCAGGGAACTGCGCCCGCTCGGGTTCCTGTTCGAAAACGTGAGGGGGCTGCTCCGAGAGTCGTTCGCCCCCTATTTCAGATACATCGTCCTGCAGCTCACCCATCCGGATCTGGCCTCGTTCAGGGGGGAAACCTGGGAGGAACATCTCCGACGCCTGGAACAGCGCCATTTTTCGCGCACGGGCTCGAACTTGAGGTACAACGTTCTCTTCCGCCAGATGAACGCCGCAGACTACGGAGTGCCGCAGAAAAGATACCGCGTGATGATCGTGGGCTTCCGCGGCGATATCGATGCCGATTTCCGTTTTCCGGAACCCGCCTGCTCAAGGCAGGCCCTCGTCCGCGCGAAGCGCGGCGGCGAGTACTGGAAGCAACACGGAATGCCCGCCCCCCCCGGACAGGAAAACGCATCCGGCCCGGACGGGCTCATTGGCATCGGCCGGTGGAGGACTGTCCGGGACGCCCTCGCCGGGCTGCCGGATCCGCTCTCGGGAGGACCTGGCGGGTTCGCAAACCACGAGTTCCGGGACGGCGCCAGGGCGTACAGGGGTCATTCCGGCAGCGTCCTGGACGAGCCTTCCAAGGCGCTGAAGGCGGGTGTCCACGGCGTGCCGGGCGGGGAAAACGCCATGATCTCGGACGACGGGGGCCTGAGGTACTATACGGCCAGGGAGGGCGCGAGGCTCCAGACATTTCCGGACAGCTACTCTTTCAGCGGCTCCTGGTCGGAAAGCATGCGCCAGATCGGTAACGCGGTCCCGGTACTGCTCGCGAGGGCGGTTGGCGAGTCCGTGGCGGAAAGCCTGGAAAGGGCAGGCGCCTGTCACGGCTGACGAGGCGGGGGAAATCCCGCGCCCATTCAACCCGGCGGACAGGAGCAGCCTCGCCGAAAGCCCGGCTGCCGCCCTCATGCGTCCGGAACCCCGCCACATCCATTCCCACGGGCCATTTGTCGGTACCGGCGTCTGCGGCCTGTACTGCCTGAACTGCCACGGCCCCTTCGAGCCGTACGCCCCTCCCGGTCAGGGAGAATGCCGGAAAATACCTGTTCCCCATCCACGTCGGGAAGGCGGTTACGGCGACCTGGAAAGGACAGGACAGGACGTGAAGGGGAGCGCCCGCGTCCCCCCCCGCCCTCCGGAAGACCGGGGCGGCACGCCGAATCATTCGCCGCCTCCGTCAATCTGCACCTTGCCGACATTTCCCGCCGCCTGCCGGCCGACTGCGGCGTCCGGTGACCGCCGGCGGGGAAGTTGCCGATCGGGCACTTCGGGCCCTCCGGAATCCAGCCGCAGAAGGTTCGGCATACTCAATCCCGGGATGAGAGGGGAAGAGCGGCATGTCCCCGGGTGATATCCCTCACACGGGCCGCCTCAGGCGCGGCTGCCTCCGGCAGGGAACGGTCCCGGACGCCGCGCCGGCCGAAAAGACGAGACGCGGACCGGCAACCATTTCATGAACCCGGCAGGAACTCGGGTGAAGTCGCGAAACCTCGCCTCCGGCACTCCCGCCTCCGGCCGGCAGGCCGGTACCGCCAGCTCCTTCCCCCCGAATCGACGGGTCAATGCCCCCCGACTCCCCCGAGACCCCCGAGCCCCATAAGCTCCGGAACCTCCCCCAGACGCCCGCAGACCCTCCAGGCGCCGGCCCTCAAGAGATCCTCCGCGACGGTGCCGCCCGTGGTGACCCCGATGGCCCTGGCGCCGGCGGAGACGGCGGACATCATGTCCACGTGGGAGTCCCCTACCATGACCGCCTCCCCGGGAGCCACGTCCAGGAGCTCGGCGGCCTTCAGTACCGGCTCGGGATCCGGCTTGTGCCGCCCGACCTCCTCGTAGCCCACGACCGCGTCGAAGAGGCCGCCCATCCCCGCGGCCTCCGCGGCCTCGGCGGCCAGCCAGCGGTTGGTCACTATGGCGGTTCTTATGCCCTCCCCGCGGAGCCTCCGCAGGACGGGGATCGCGTCGGGGAAGGGCCTGAAGCCTGAGAGCTCCAGATCCTTGAAACGGGAGCGGTAGCTGTCCGGCCAGTCCGGCTCGCAGCGGCCCCAGTACCTCACCCAGCTCTCCTCCATGGTGAGGCCGATCGCGTTCATGAGATCGTCTAAGCCGATGCCGCGGAGGCCCTTCTCGCGGGCGAACGTGTTCATGGCCGTGACCACCGCGGCGGCCGTGTCGGCCACGGTCATGTCGAAATCGAAGAATGCCGCGCGTGGGGTGAAAATACCGCCGTCAGTCATCGCGGTGACGCTCCTTTCCGGGGCCTTCGGCCTGCGGCCAGGACCGCCGGGACCCGTATCCGCCCCGCATGATCCGCCGCATGATAATTTCCGCGGAACGCCTCTGCGCGTATTGTCCGCAGACAGAAACATCCCTAAACGTTTAAGATGCCGTCCGCCAGTTCCGGAGGATCGGTATCCACTGGGGCGGCCCGCGCCGACGCCTCCCGCGTCCGCCCGCCACCGGGCTCCGCGCGTATCCGGCATCGCGCTCCAGTCCGGACCGTACGGCGCGCGGCGGCACCTTCCCCCCCGGATGGTCAGGCGGAACGGACAGGCTCGAGAACCGGCGGGCAGTCATCAAAGCGGCAACGTTCCCGGACCGGCCTGCGGCAGGCCGGGGCCGTCCACGGGCCAGCCCCCGGGGGGCGAAGATCAGGTTCCCGGAGCTTCGGGATCCGGACCGTCCCGGGACACTTAAATACTACCACGTCCACCGGTCAGGGGAAATGCCCCTGCCGGCAGGCTTCCGCCGGTTCCGGGCGGCGGCGCGGGACGGCGCCGGTCTTCCGGGGAACATCAGACGTTCCCGCCAACGGAGCCTGAAACCAATCTCATCCGAAAGAACCGGCGCCGGGCGGCCACATGCCTCAAACGGCCTTCCGTTCGTTTCCGGCCATATGTCGGCACGTTTAAAATTTATTGGTTGTCCTAACATCAATCGGCATTCAGACTGATTCGGACTTAATTTCAACAAGATGACTGCCGAAACGGTTTCTGACCACTGCCGGAACGCCTTCCCCCCTACCCGCCGCCGGGACAGGCTCCCGGCAGCGGACGGCACTTTCCTCCCCGCTAAACCTCCTCCCCCGGACCGGCCTCCCGAGCCTCCCCGCTGAGCTTGACGCCTGCCTGTACGGAGGCTCCAGCGGCTCCGGGGAGCCCGGGGACAGGCGGCCGGAGCGGCTCGCGTTCCTGCCCGGATCCGCCGCCGATCCGGGGTACCGGTCCTGCCGCACCCGGTCCCTACAGGCCGATGAGCCCGGGGATCTCCGCGAGGCGGCCGCACACCCGCCAGGCCCCCGCCCCGAATAGGGCCTCCCGCCCGGTCCCGCCCGTGGTGACCCCGACGCACCTGACGCCGGCGGCTGACGCCGCGAGCATGTCAAGATGCGAGTCGCCCACAAGAAGCGCCCCGGAAGGCGGCACGTCCAGCCCCCCGAGCGCCACGAGGACGGGGGCGGGATCGGGCTTGGGCCTCCCGGCATCCTCCGCGCCCACTATCACGTCGAACAGCCCGGCGAGCCCGGATGCCTCCACCGCGAGCCTGGCCATCCAGCGGTTGGTCACCACCGCCGTCCTCACCCCGCCGCCGCGGAGCCTGTCCAGGAGCGGGACGGCGTCGGGGAAGGGCCTGAAACCGGAGATCTCCTGGGTCTTGTAGCGCGAGCGGTAGTATTCGGGCCATTCCGGCTCGCAACGGCCCCAGTAGCTCATCCAGGTCTCCTCAAGGGTGAGGCCTATGGCCCTCATGAGGTCCCCCTCGGTCACACGCCTCAGGCCCATCTCCTCCGCGAACATGTTCATGGAAACGAGGATCGACGCGGCCGTGTCGGAGACGGTCATGTCGAAGTCGAAAAGGACCGCGCGGGGCCGCAGGCTCCCTGTCTCTGTCATCTGGCGATGCTCCTTGTGTTCTGGACCCGGGGCCAGAAGCCGCGGGAATCCGGGCCCGGGTAAGCCCGGGACGCCCCGTGCGGCGGGACCGGCCAACGGTCCCCCGCGCCGGCGGAAGACCCGGAGGGACACGGTACGCTGCAATGGGGGGAAACCGCCTGAGGAAAGCGGCCGGGTTCCCGGTCTCGACGCCGGGAATCCGGTATGATGCCGGGAAGCCTTCAGACCGTCCGTGTGTCCGCCGGCTCGGCTTCCGGGGCGGCGCAGGGGAGTCTCGCCACCTCGACCTGAGGAAGGAGAAATTCCAGATCGGACTCCCTGTACGCGCCGGTGTCGTCGCACAGGGCGCTCGCCGCCGAGAGGGCCACGGCGAAGCGCACCGTCCTCTCCGCGTCCCATCCCTCCGCCATGCCGGCCGCGAAAGCCGCCACCATGCTGTCCCCGCAACCCACCGCGTTTCGGGGGACTATCCTGGGAGGCTTGGCGCGGATCACCCCCTCTTCGGAGGCGTAGATGACCCCTTCGGGCCCCATCGAGACGGCGGCCGCCGCCGCGCCCCGCGCCATGAGCTCGGTGGCGGCCCAGGCGGCCTCCGCCAGTCCCCGGAGCCTCCTGCCCAGAAGCGCCCCCGCCTCGTCCAGGTTGGGCTTCACGAGATCCGGATTCCCCGTGAGAGACGCCGAGAGCGAAGCCCCGCTGGAGTCAACTATGACCCTGGCCCCGTGACCCTTGGCCAGGGAGGCCAGATGCCCGTAGAAGCCCGGCGGCACCCCCTGCGGGAGGCTTCCGGAGAGGGTGACCACGTCCCCCGCCGTCACGGCCCTGACGAAGCGGGAGTTGAAGTCCCAGAGCGCGGCGGGATCCAGCGCGGGCCCGGGCTCCAGGAACTCCGTCTGCCTCCCCGAGGAGGCCTCGACCACGTTGACGCAGCAGCGGCTCTCGCCCTCCGCCCGCGCGAAGTCGTGGGGAATCCCCAGGCCCGTCAGCTCCTCCTCGATGAAGTCCCCGTTCCGGCCCGCCGTGACGCCGAGGGCCAGGACCTCCTGGCCCAGCTGGCTCAGAACCCTCGTCACGTTGAGGCCCTTGCCGCCCGCCGTGTTCCGGCAGGAGTAGACCCGCATGACCGTTCCCGGCTCAAGTGTCTCCACGCGGTAGCGCTTGTCGACCGACGTGTTCATGGTGACTGTAATTATCATGTCTGGCTCCGTCCCGCCGTCCCGGGGACGCCGCGGAGGACTCGGCGGGCGGCCCCGGCGGGGATCAGGGCCTTCCCGGCCCGTTTCAGCCTGCGGCCTCCATCGGGCGCGAAACGGCCGAAGGTGATAATCCGGCTGCAAAACCGCGCGGCAAGAGTTACCGGAATCCTGCTCCGGAACATTTTTAAGAGAATGAGATCAAACAAAATTTTGCGTTTCCGATTAAACATCCGGCAGGACCGGGAACTGCGGCACGGCATCCGAAAGGAAAGCGGGCGGAACGCGCGGCTAACGGATACGGGGGTGACCGGCGGGCCGGCAAAATGCCGACGTCCCGGAAAGCCGCCCGGCCCCGAGAGGCGCCGGCCCGTCCGCCAGCCGTCCGGCTTCAGCGGGGCAGGCGGAAAACGGTCCGCCTGTCCGGAAGTCGGCTCCAGTCCGGGACAGGCCGGCATAGGCGGGGACATTCCGGGACGCGCCTGTCCGGTCAGGACCGGGGAAGAAGGTCGGGGACGCGCCTGTCCGGCCAGGACCGGGGAAGAAGGTCGGGGACGCGCCTGTCCGGCAGAGACCCGGAAAGTCTGGGGAAACGGGTGGGGGCGCCCTGCCGCGTCGCGGCAGGGCGCCCCTCCCCGGTCCGGGCGCGCCGCACTCCGCCCGGACATCCGCACGACTACTCCGGCGGGTTCACGAGCATGATCTTGCCCTTGACCGCGCCGGGAGTCCTGAAAAGCCCGAAGGCCTCCCCTGCCTCCTCCATCGGAAAGCTCCTGTGGATGAGAGACGGATCGAAAAGAAGCCCCCCGTCGGCGAAGCGCTCCGCGGTCCAGCTCCACTCTCTGCCGGGGAACGGGGCGCTGTAGGACATCCAGGAGCCGGTGAGCGTGAACTCCTTGCGGTTCATCTTCTCGAAGAGCTTCCAGGGGAACTTCAGATCCGCGTGCGCCGTGCCTATGAAGCAGACCCTGGCCCTGCCGGAGGCGAGCTCGAAGGCCATCGCCATGGTGGCGTTATTGCCCGCCGTCTCGAAGACGTGGCCGAAACCGCGCCCTCCGGTCAGGCACATGGCGCTTTCCAGACAGGATTCTTCCCCGGCGTCGAAGGCGGCGTCCGCCCCGAGCCGCAGGGCAAGCTCCAGGCGGTCCCGGGAGATGTCGAACGCCGCGGCCCTCCTGGCCCCCAGGAGACGTGCCCACTGGAGGGTGTAGAGGCCTATGGTTCCCGCGCCCAGCACGGCCACGTCCCCTCCCGGGGTGAAGCCGGCGTGCAGGAGCCCGTGGAGGGCGATGGTGGCCGGCTCGAAGAATGCGGCCTGCTCGAAGGGGACGGAGTCGTCGAAGGTCACTACCCCCATGGCCGGGACGGAGACGTAGTCCGCGAACGCCCCGTTCACCCTCGAGCCTATGAACTTGTAGTTCGGGCACAGGGCGTAGTCGCCCCTCTGGCAGTCCGGGCACCGCATGCAGGGGACAAGCGGCGCGGCGGTGGCCTTCCGGCCGGCCATGAGGCCCTCCACCCCCTCCCCCAGCTCCTCAATGACGCCGGAGAACTCGTGGCCCAGGACGATCGGGAAGAAATGCGCGGTCCCGTCGTTCGCGCGGGGGACGTCGGAACCGCAGATGCCGGCCGCGCGGACGCGGATGAGAACCTCGCCGGGACCTGGAACCGGGCGGGGCACCTCCTCGTAGCGGAGATCCCCCTTGCCGTGCAGCACAGCCGCCTTCATCATCGCTTCACCTCCTTCGCCGCGCGGGGCCTCGGGGCCTTGCCCGCCGACCCGCAGACGCGGATCTTCTCCAGGACCAGGGAGCGCACCGCCTCGCGCCCGGCCTTGGAATACGACTTCGGGTCGAAGGCCGCCGGGGAGGCCGCGAGGGCCCTGCGGACCGCACCGGTGTAGGCCATGCGGAGCTCCGTCGCGAAGTTCACCTTGGCGATGCCGAGCGACACGCATTCCCTCACCACGTCGTCCGCCAGACCGGAGGCGCCGTGGAGGACCAGGGGCACCGGAACGAGCTTCCGGAGCTCCCCTATGAGGGCGGTGTTGAGCTTCGGGGCGTCCCTGTACACCCCGTGGGCGGTTCCGACTCCCACGGCGAGGAAGCTCACGCCGGTCCCGTGCACGAAGGCCTCGGCCTCCGCCGGATCGGTGTAGCCCCCTCCCCCGTCCTCCATGCCGTCCTCCTTGCCTCCGACCCTCCCGAGCTCGCCCTCCACCGGCACCCCGCAGGCTGAGCACAGCTCGACCGCGGACCGGGTGATGGCGATGTTCTCCTCAAGGATCTCCCTCGAGCCGTCAATCATTATGGACGTGTAGCCGGCCCTGAGAGCCCTCGCGACGATGGCGAGCGAGTCTCCGTGGTCCAGATGCACGGCAGCGGGCGCCTTCAGGTGCCCCGAGGCCGCCTCCGCCATCGCCAGGAAGACCGACGGCGACGCGTGCCGGAGCGTTCCGGGCGTGGTCTGTATCATCACGGGCGCGCGGGCCTCCTCCGCCGCGGAGAGTATGGCCTGGACCATCTCCATGTTCTCCGCGTTGAAGGCCCCGACGGCGTAGCCGCCGTCCATGGCGTCCCTCAGCATGTCCAGCGATGTCGTAAGTGGCATGTGCAACCTCTCTTTAGTGCCGACGGCCGCCCAGGCGGCGCCCGCCTCCCGGAAGCCCCGGGCGTCAGCCCAGGATCTCCTTCACCTCCGTGACGCTCGCGCACCCGAGGACCCGCGCGGCGAGCTCCTTCGCCTCCGCGTAGCCGCAGTTGCGGATGAGGTACCGGGCGTCCGGGATCTGGGAGGCGGTCATGCTGAAGCCGTCCAGGCCCATGCCCAGGAGGACCGGCACTGCCTTCTCGTTTCCGGCGAGCTCCCCGCACATGCAGACCTCAATCCCCGCGGCGTGGCCCGCCTCTATGACGGAGGCCACCGACCGCAGGACTGCCGGGTGCATGGAGTCGAAGGAGGCCGCGACCCTGCGGTTGCCGCGGTCCACGGCGAGCGTGTACTGCGTCAGATCGTTCGTGCCGATGCTGAAGAAGTCGACCTTCCGGGCGAGCTCCGGGGCCATCATCACCGCCGACGGGGTCTCCACCATGATGCCGCACCTGATCTCCGGGTTGTATCCGGCCCCGTGGCCCTCAACCTCGCGCTTGCAGGCGTCCAGGATCCCCAGGCACCTGTCCAGTTCCTCCGAGGATATGATCATGGGGAACATGAGCCTGACGTCACCGAAGGCGCTGGCCCTCAGGATGGCCCTTATCTGGGTCTTGAAGACCTCCTCCATGTCCAGGCACATCCGTACGGCCCGCCAGCCCAGGCAGGGGTTCTCCTCCTCCTCGAACCTGAAGTAGGGAAGGCCCTTGTCCCCGCCCACGTCCAGGGTGCGGATCACGAGCTCGCCCGGCACTGCCTGGGCCGCCGCCCTGTAGACGGCGAACTGCTCCTCCTCGGTGGGGAAGGCCTGGCTCTCCATGTACAGGAACTCGCTCCTGAAGAGCCCGACCCCGTCTATGCCGTAGGGGACGGCGCTTCTGACGTCCCGCATGTTTCCCACGTTCGCGAAGAGCTTCACCCGCCTCCCGTCCGGGGTCTCGCCCGGGAGCCCGTTCAGGGCCGTGAGCGTCCTGCGCCTCTCCCCGAATTCCCTGGCCTTCCTGGCGTACAGCTCCCGTGTCTCCGGGTCCGGCGCCACTATCACCGCCCCGTCCACCGCGTCCAGGACGATCTCCGTCCCGGAGGGCACCATGTCCGTTATGCCCCTTGCGCCCACCACCGCGGGGAGCCCCAGGCCCCTGGCCATTATCGCGACGTGGCTGGTGGTGCCGCCCTCGGCCGTGATTATGCCCAGGACGAGCTTCGGGTCCAGGCCCGCGGTGTCGGAGGGGGCCAGATTGTCCGCCACCAGTATGACCGGCCGGTCGATCCCGGAAATCCCGGTCCCGGCCAGGCCCTTCAGGCGCCTCATTACGCGCCCGCACACGTCCTTCACGTCCGCCGCCCTCTCCCGGAGATACTCGTCGTCTATCGCCTGGAAGCGGGCCGCTATCTCGTCCGCGGTCTCCTCCAGGGCGAGCTCGGCGTTCTTGTGCTCGCCCGTTATCTTGGCGGACACGGTCTCCTGGATGAACGGGTCGTCGGCAATCTCCACGTGCGCCGCGAATATCTCCGACTTGGCCGCGAGCTCCACTATGCGCCTGCGGGCGGAAGCGAGCGCGTCCATGAAGCGCCCGAGCTCGCGGCTGGTGTGCTTGTGGGATATGAGTCCCCGGTCGGCCTCTATCTTTCTTGGCATGTACAGGAAAGCCTCGCCTATGGCGATGCCCTTGGACGCCGGCTTCTTGATGGATATCTTCTGCATGGCCCACCTCGCTCGCGTGGCGCTTGTCCTGCCGCGGCAGGGCGTACGTCCCCGGGAATTCCGTCACCCGGTTCCCCGAACCGTCCGTGCCCCGGGAAGAACGGCGGTTCCGTCCGGGAAACGCCGGGCGGTGGCAAGGGAGCGGCCGCCCGGACATGCCCCCGGCCCGTCAGGCCGGATCCGCCCCGGAGACCTTATCCCCGGCGGGCGGCCCGTCGGCGCGCCCCTCCCCCGCCGACTTCTCCGCCTCGGCAACCCCGCCGGGCCTGCCGTCCGCGCCCTCCGTCCGCCCGGGCATCTCGACGGGCTCGTCGGCCAGACTGTCGAGCAGATTGACGAGGACCGGCAAGGCCGCGTCCTCGTCCGGGCCGTTCACCCTGAGCTCGACCTCGGTGCCCTTCTTCACGGCCGCCCCAAGCAGGCCCACGATGCTCCGGCAGTTGACCTCGCCCTTAGGAGTGACCATGACGACATCGCTCTTGAAGGTCTTCACCTTCTGCATGAACTTGGAAAGGGGACGAGCGTGCAGTCCCGCCTGACATTCGATGACCAGCTTCTGTGAAAGCATTCCTATCTCCCCGGCGGCCTGACGCGGGGAACCCTCGTCCGTCCCGCCCCTCTCCGCCCGATACAGTCAGTTTAGGTTCAATCCCGCTGCAGGGCCGCAGCGGGCGGCCTTCCGGTCCAGGGCGGCCGGAGAATCCGTGAACGCCTGCCGGAACCGGACCCCCGTGCCCCGGCAACAGGCGACCGCTGCTCAGGGCTCCAATATCGTTCGTCCGACAAAACATGCCGGCAAAACATGCTTTCCTGGAACGCCGGCCCGGACGGTCCGCGCGTTCGGGCCATCCTGCGTATTTTCCGGCCCGAACTTCGAGTTCCCGGGCCTTCGTCCATCCTATCACGGACTTGGACGGACCTTCTTGTCCTGTCCGGCCCATCCGATCGTCCCGCAGGATTTTCCGGCATCTTCCTTCCTTCCTTCCTTCCTTCCTTCCTTCCTTCCTTCCTTCCGTCCGTCCTTCCTTCCGTCCGTCCTTCCTTCCGTCAATCCTTCCGTCCTTCCGTCCTTCCGTCCTTCCGTCAATCCTTCCGTCCTTCCGTCAATCCTTCCGTCAATCCTTCCGTCCTTCCGTCAATCCTTCGGTCAATCCTTCCGTCCTTCCGTCAATCCTTCCGTCCTTCCGTCAATCCTTCCGTCCGATCCGTTCCCGTTACGGGAGGCCCGGCGTCCGGAACCCAAGCCCGGACGCCGGGACGCCAACGGCACCAAATCAAAATTCCGGCGCCGCGCGGCAGGGCGCGTTACTTGGCGGCGGCCTGCGCCGCCTTCTTCCTGGCCATCCTGGAGCGGTAGATGAGAGCCGTAAAGACGATGCAGAACGCGTAGATGACGCCAATCACCAGGAATCCGTTGACGTTCATGACGCCGAGGATCTGGGTGAGGAGGTAGGTGATGGGGCTTCCGCCCTGGTCGAGGGAGGCTATCCTGGTGGCCTCGTCCACGATGAGGGAGGAGCCGACGCTCTTGGCGAGCATCGTGTTCAGGGCGATGGTCTGGTTGGCGATCCAGATGGTGATGATCATGATGATCGATCCGGAGATGAGGGTCCGGAAGAGGTTTCCCTTGTGGATGCCTACGGCCATCGCGATGAAGAAGCCGATGGTGGCCAGATCGCCGAAGGGGAGGATCTCGTTTCCGGGCATGAGGATCGCTATGACGATGGTCAGGGGCACGAAGATCAGCCCCGCCGAGACGACCTGGGAATCGCCCAGCAGGATGGCGGGATCCAGGCCGATGTAGAAGCTGCCGCCGTGGAACTTTTTCTGGAGGGAAGTCTTTGCCGCCTCGGAGATGGGGAGCAGGCCCTCCATGATGCACTTCACGACTTTGGGCATGAGAACCATGACGGCGGCCATCTGGATGCCGAGCGTGAGAAGCCCCTTCACGTCGTAGCCAGCCAGGAAGCCTATGAGGCAGCCCAGTATTCCGCCGAGCACCATGGGCTCTCCGAAGGAGCCGAACTTCTCCTCGATCAGGGTCGAGTTGATGTTGATGTCGCGTATGCCGGGGATCCTGTCTATGGCCCAGTCGACGGGCACGGCCACGGGGCCCATGTAGGCGGAAGTGCCGTGGGGGACGGCTATGCCGTCAAGCTCGTAGTATTCCTCTATGACGGGCGCGAACCAGTCGCCGAACTTGTAGGCCAGCGCTGAGTGGACGACGACCCCGAAGATTCCCCAGGCGAGGCTCCCTGTCGCGAGGTTGACCAGCGCCCCGGTGAAGGCGAAGTGCCAGATGTTCCATATGTCGACGTTCACCACCCTGGTTGTCCTGGTGAAGAGCATGAGGAGATTCACGAGAATCGCGACGGGGATTGCCAGGACGGCCACGCGCGATGCCCAGGTGAGCGGGCTCGCTCCGGGCCAGCCGATGTCCACCACCGACAGGCTCATGCCGACGCGCTGGGACATGTCGTGCGCGGCAGGCCCCAGGTTGTTGGTGAGTAGGCCTATGACGAGACCTATCCCCACGAATCCGACGCCAATCATCATGCCGGAGCGGAGGGCCCGGCCGAAGTTCACGCGGAAGCAGAGGGCAAGCACCGTCATCACCACGGGGAGCATGACGGCCGGTCCGAGATCCACGATGAACTGGATCGCTTTCAAAAAATGTTCCATGTTGAAAATTCCTTGGAAGTTGCTGGACTGTCGGGACCGGCACGCGCAGGCATGGCCGCCCCGCATCGGGAGGGACGCCTGGGCCCCTCCGGCGACTGCCGTCTACTCCGACTTCAGTGCGTCGAGGATGGCCTGGCGGGCCTTGTCGACACCCACCCCCGAGATGAAGGGCATCCCGCTCACGAACGGTATGCCGTAGTCCTTGGAGACCTTGCTGGTCGCCACTATGAGAACGGCTCCGTCCGCGTGGGAAGATATTTCGGAGACCCTGCACTGGACGATCTCGATATCCACTCCCGACTCGGCGCACAGCTCGGCCACTTTGTTGGCCGCGACGGTGGAGGTCGCGACGGCCCCCCCGCAGGCGACGATTACCCTCTTCTTCATCTGGAAACGCTCCTTTTCCGCCGGACCCGGGGAAGGGCCCCGTCCGGCAGCTGGCCGCTGCCCCGCGTGTCCCGCAGGGCAGGACGGTTACCCGGAGGCCGCTCCGCCGTCAGGATGCGGCCTCCTCCTTCGCGCGGATGATGTCCATCACCTCGCCTGCCGTACCCGCAGCGGCCAGGCTTTCGAGCGTCGCGCGGTCCCTCAGGACGGCCAGCAACGCCTCGATGAAGTCCAGGTGGGCGCCCGGATCGTCGATGGCCAGGGCGCAGACTATCCTCGCGTCCACGAACTCGTCGTCCGTGCCCATGGCCGTGAATCTCACGGGGCTGGCCGGGATGCCTACGGCTATCCCGGGGCTCAGCACGTGGGAGACGTCCGTGTGCGGAATAGCAATCCCGAACCCGTCCATGTCGATTCCCGTGGGCGACTGCGCCTCGCGGCCGACCAGCGCCTCCGGATAGCTCTCCTTGCAGAGCCCGCCCTCGACCAGGGCCGTACCGAGCTCCCGCAGAAGATCGTCGCGCGAGGTGCCGGCCATGCCAACCCTGATCCGGGACGGATCAAGCCGCTCTATTATCATGCCTTTCACGCCTTTCAAGCTTTCCGGCCGGGACTAAGCGCGGGCGGCCGTCCCGTACGGGCGGCCTGCCGAGTTTTTCCCCCCTCAGCCTACGATGCAATATACAATCATTCCGCCCCAACTCAGCTGCCTCCGGGACGTGTCAAGCAAAATTTTTTATTATATCCGCATCCGTGAATATTTCTCACCTCAACAGAATACGGCATGCATCACACTATTTTTCAAGGCACGTCTCCACTTCAGCCTCTTTCAACATCGGCAACCTTCCGGACGTTACCTATTTTAAAACATAAAATCCATCCGGCAGCTTCCGCGAGCAAGCACGTTCATGGAGTTGACACTGACCTCACGGTCGCACAGTAACGCGCTATTATCCTGAAATCCCTGCCTGGAAACATTATTTATGTTCGCGTTATGCGGATACGGTTTACTTACCGGAAGTTCCATTCCAGAATTCAAGCTCCGACAGTTCCGCCCGTCCCGCATCCCGAAACTCCCGTTGCTTTCTCCTGCGGCATTATCCCTGTCTTTCCAGCCATTCTTCGTCTTTCAAGGCTGTTTCACGGACGTTGGCCTTTCAAGCGCTTTCTAGCCCTTCCAGCCCCTTCCGAAAGCCTTTCAAGGGACTTCCAAAATCCTTTAAGCATTTCCGGGCGTTCGCAGGAATTACCAGGAATTACCAGACATTACCAGGCATTACCAGGCATCGCCAGGCATTGACTGAGGACGCTCGGAGACATGCGGCTCAGCATCGCGAACTTCATCAGCCGTCAAGCCGGATGCCGGCCGCACCGATCTCCGGCACGGGGAGACTGAACCCATCGCCGCAGGCTTTCCGCCGGAATGCCGATGCCGAATAGCCTTGTCCATTCAGCGCTTTCGCTTTTCCAGTCAAATTTACGCTTTCGGCTTGAGTCTTTCCCGAAGAACGGTGGACGGCGGCACTGCCGAAACGTGCGTCCGACCGATCGCGTTTTCCCGGAAACCAGACTGCCCTCCCGATCGCGGCTCCTTGAACACTTTGTCCAATAAAATTTATCATGCGGGACTGAAATCGTCAGACAATGTTCGGTCAGCGCCCTCCGTCGCCTCTCCGGAAAAGGGACTTCTTCACCGGTTCTGGGAAATACGCCACGCGGAATCCGTAGGATCCGCGTATGGATTCGGGGAGCTCGGAGGGATCGGAGCCGAGCCGGTCGGCGGGGCGGGCGTGGAACGCGTCGTCGTGGCGCGACCCACCGCGCACCACACGCTCGGTCCCCCCCGGAGGCCCCGCGGGGTCCGCCACCCTCCTCGCCTCGCCGTAGTGATAGCGCCCGTACCAGTCCTCCACCCACTCCCCCACGTTCCCGTACATGTCGTAAAGCCCGTAGGGTCCCGGATCCTTCATGCCGACGGGGTGCGTGACGCCCCCCGAATTGGATCTCACCCAGCCGTGGCGGCCGAGGAGTTCCGGTCCGTCGCCGAAGAAGTAGACGGATCTCCCGCCGCCCCTCGCCGCCCGCTCCCACTCGGCCTCGGTGGGCAGGCGGTACTTGCGCGTGCCCTCGCGCCTGTTCAGCCGCTCCACGAAGTCCCGCGCGTCCTCCCAGCTCACGCTGTCCACCGGGTTGTCGGGGCCGCGGAACACGCTCGGGTTGCGGCCGGTCAGGAGCTCGAACTGCCTCTGGGTGACCTCGTGCCGGCCCAGCCGGAAGTCCCGGGTTATGGTCACCTCCCTCAATGGCGCCTCATCGTCCTCGCCGTCCAGATCCCCCATGATGAAGACGCCGGCGGGCACCAGCACGAACTCCATGCCGAGCGTGTTCACGGCGATCCCGCCGGGAGTCGGCGCCGCTCCGGGAGGCGCCGCCGACGCGGTGACGGCCGCTTCGGGGAGCGAGGCGGCGGCGCACGCGGCCGCCAGGATCAGGACTGCCAGGGAAGCGCGCGCTCCGGGCGCTTTCCCCGCGGCCGGCGCGCGCAGGACTCCTCCTCCTCCTCCTCCGCCGCCACAGGCGGCCGCGGGCGGCGTTCCGTCCGGGGCCGCGCCCCCGCAGGAACCCTCCCCCGCGCCCCTTCCCCTCAGCCGATCCACAGGAAGGTCGTGTTGTCGCGGCATCCCAGCCCCTGAAGCGCGCTGGCCATGCGGGCGGAGGCCTCGCCGGGCGGGACTTCCCCGGCCATGCGCTCCATCTCGCTTCTGGGCAGGGCCTCCCATACCCCGTCGGAGCACACGAGGAACGCGTCCCCCTTCTGGAGGGGGATCTCCCGGAAGAATGCCCTCGGAGGATCGGGCGAGTCCTGGACGGAGGAGGTCAGGATGTGCTTCAGGTGGTGGGTGGCCATCTCCTCCTCGGTGATGGCTCCCGAGGAGTAGAGCTCGTAGACGATGGAATGGTCCTTGGTTATGAGATCGAAGTAACCGTGGCGGATCCTGTAGACCCGGCAGTCGCCGCAGTTGAAGGCGAGCGCCCTGTCGCCCCGGGCCCAGAGCCCGGCCACGGCCGTGCCCATGCCGGCGAGGGACGGGTCCTCGCGCGCGCTCCTGGCAAGCTCCAGCGAGGTGTCCGCGAGTCGCCTCGAGACGATCTCCCTCGCCTCCTCCCAGAAGGCGGGGAGCACCGCGGAGGACAGGTTCCGGAGCACGGCGCGCGCCGCCTCGGCGCCGCCGGGGCCCCCGCCCATGCCGTCCGCCACCGCCCCCATGAAGGCGTCGCCCGAGTCCGCCATCTCCTCGGGGCCGCCCATGGCCGTCCTGGACACCACCCCGCCCCACAGCAGGGCGTCCTCGTTGCGCTCCCGCACGCCGCCCCTGTCCGTGTACGCCCAGGCCCTCACGGCGACACCTTCAGGGCCACACGCGTGGAGAGCCTGAGCTCGTCCCCGGGCGCCACCTCGGACTCGGCGTCCACCTCCAGAAGCCTGCCGTTCACGTAGGTCCCGTTGGTCGAGAGGTTCTTGACGGACCACCTCCCCTCCCTGAACGACACCTTCAGGTGCCTTCTGGACACCGTGGGCCAGCGCTCGAGGATCTCGCTCCCCCTGGCCATGCGCCCCACGTAGTCCCCGTCCCTCACCGCGAAGGCGCCGGCCCCATCGACGGAAAGGAGCAGCTGCTCCTCCTCGGGATAGATGATGAGGGGCTCGTCCTCGTCCGTCCTCGGCTCCCGTCCGGCAGGGGAAGGGGCGCCGGGCCACGTCCCGGAGGCTCCGGCGGGGGCCGGGGCGGCCGCTCGCATCCCGTCCGGCCCGCCCCGCGACCCGGCCGGGCCCGCGCCCAGTGTCCCGAAAGGTACGGCGTCCCGGCTGGAAATGTCCTCCCCGCAGTCCGGGTCCAGGCACAGCCACGCCCCGGGCGGGTTCACGTGGCCCCGCGAGCAGACCTTGACCGGCGTGTCCGGTCCGGGGGGCGAGTCCAGGAGGGGGGTTCCGGGCCCCCCTCCGGAGTCCTCCCGAACCCCTCCGGAGCCCGCCGCGCCGCCGTATCCGTCCGGACCGCCGTGCCGCGCCGCGCCGCCGGATCCCCCTTGCCCCCCGAAATCCCCGCCGTCCGCGGCCCCCGGCGGGGAAGCGGCGCCGCCCAGGGCATCCCAGGCGGAGGATTCCCCGGAGGCGGAGGCCCTGCCCCCGGGCGCGTCGGGCGGAGCCTCCCGGACCGGCGCGGCTTCCGAGACGGACGAATCTTCCGTGACAGGCGAATCTTCCGGGGCGGCCGTTTCCGTGCCCCCCCCGGCGGGAGCGGCCTCGGGGTAGCCGCGGCGGAGCTCCGGGAAGAGCTCGGCGGCCGGGTCGGCCAGCTCCACCTCGACGTCCGCAGGGATCGGGCCGTCCGGGTCTCCGGGTCCCCCGTCGTCCCTGGCGGGCGTCAGGAGCAGATCCCCCCCGCAGTCGGGGCAGCGGACCGCCAGCGGGTGGTTGCGGCGCCCGCAGGCGCAGAGTTTCGCGAGGGCCATGGGGCAAGGCCTTTCCTGGGTCCGCCCTGCCGGGCGGGAGATCGGGGGGCGGGGGGTCAGCCCCCTCCGGGGACGGGACCGTCCCGGGCTCCGAAGATACTATCATACGCGCCGATTTTCGGAATCCCCAGGATCCTGACGGCCCCGTCCGGAAAGGCGACCATCTGGAGGGGCCGCTCGTCGGAGGCCTCCCAGGCGGCATAGAGACGGGCCAGCTCCCCCTTCCCGAACACCGTGAGGGTCTGGCCCTCGGAGCCCTTCCAGGGCCTCGAGGAGGGCCTCCCCAGCTCGAAGGGGCCGTCCACCAGGGCCGTCACCAGATCCGGCACCCAGGGGAAGGAGACCACCAGCTCCGACGCCCTCCGCCCCGAATAGACCAGCACGTCGTCCAGCCCGCCGGCGCGGCAGAGCTCGAGAAAGGCCTTCAGCGCCTCCGGACGGTGGAAGGGCTCGCCCCCGGAGACGGTCAGCCCGCGGAGGCCGCGCTCCCGCGCGGTCCCCGCCGCCCAGGCCGCGAGCTCGGTGGCCGCCACGGCGTCCTCCGGCCGGGCAGTCCTGAGCTCGGGGGCGACGCAGCCGGGACACCCGAGCCCGCACCCCCGGGTCCAGACCCCCACCCTCAGCCCCGGACCCAGGGCTGCGAGCGGGGCGTGGGTGAAGCCCAGATACAGCCAGTCGCCGGGGATGCGCCCCTTGCCGGCGGACGGCCCGCGGCCCGGAACGCCCCCTTCCCCGGCGCCGCCGCCGTCACGGACTGCCCCTTCCCGGCCGCCGGCTCCCCCGGTCCCGGAAGGCGCGCCCCCGGAAAGGCCGGGGGGAGGGGTTTCGGGGTCCTTCTCCAACGTCTCCGGCGCTCCTTCCGGTCCGGCCCCGACGGGCACGGACCCCACGCCCGCTCCCGCGGCGGCCGGCCCCTCCCGGACGGCTACAGCCTCTGGAGGCTTATCTCGGGACGGCCGGACCCTCCGGGCGTCACGCGGCAGGCTATCCGGTCCCCGCGCGAGGCGGCGAGGGCGTAGAGCTCCCGGGAGAGGGGGTTCACGAAGCACTCCTCCAGGGCGTTCCCTATGCCGCGCCCGCCCATGGAAAGGTCCCGCGTCACCCAGGCGCAGAGCCCGTCCAGGCCGGAGGGATCCATCTCCACCTGGATCCGGCGCTGGTCGGAGAGCCGCTCCAGGACGTTCCCCAGCATCTTGCGGAAGATGCCCTCGGCGCTGGCGCTCCTGATGAAGTCGAAGACCACGATGTTCTTCCCGATGCGGTTCAGGATCTCCGGGCGGTTCAGCTCGAAGGTGAAGAATTCCCTTATGGCGGACTGGATCCGGGACTCCACCTCCGGGAAGGGCATGTCCTGGGTGACCAGGGGCTCCTTCCCGCCCCCCGGCAGCTGGCGGTGGACGCCCAGGTTGCTGGTGAAGACCAGGACCGCGTCCGAGAAGTAGACGGTCTCCCCGCGGCCGGAGGTCAGGCGCCCGTCGTCCAGGATCTGGAGGAAGATGTCCATTATGCGGGGATGCGACTTCTCTATCTCGTCGAAGAGGATCAGCGTGAAGGGGCGCTGGCGCACGGAGTTGGTGAGCTCGCCCCCCACCTCGTAGCCCACGTAGCCGGGGGGGGCGCCCATGAGCCTCTGGTCGGAATGGGGCTGGTTGAATTCCGACATGTCGAAGCGGATGTAGTTCTCGGGGGACCCGAAGACCAGCTCCGTTATGCCCTTGGCGAGCTCGGTCTTGCCCACGCCCGTCGGCCCGGCGAAGAACAGCACTCCCTTGGGCTTCTGGGAGTGGGGCGAGAACTGGGCGCCGGAGAGATCGAAGACGGAGCGCTTTATGATGTCCAGGCTGTGGGAGACGGCCCGCTCCTGGCCTATGACCCTCCTGGACAGGAGCCTGCCGCCGCCCAGAATCGCTTCCCGGTCCAGCTTGTCCCAGGGGTTGTCGGGGACTCCCAGCTTGTAGTGGCGGACGGCGTCGCCTATGCGGGTTATGTCCGTGCGGTCCTGGACGGCCATGGAGGCTATCGAGACGAGCTCGCCGGCGTAGAGCCCCCCGGTCTGGTCGGCGAAGAGGTTCACGAGCGTCCTGAGCCTCGCGGGATCCTTGGCCGCCGTCTCGCGGTAGCCGGAGATGAGGGGGCCCGCGGAGCGGATTATCTTCCTCCTGACGTCGTGGTCCGGGCGGGGGACCGGCACGGGCATTATCCGCGAGTTCCGGTACCAGGGCGGCAGATCGTTTTCCTTGTCCAGCGACCAGAGGACCAGGCTGAAGCGCCCCTTCTCCGCGCGGGCGTTCAGGGACAGCCTGAAGAGCTCGTAGAGGAACTGCTGGTACTCGCCGGGGCACAGATCCGGGAGCCTGGACGCGTAGCTCACCAGGATGGCCGACGGTTCCCGGCGGGCCTCAAGATCCCTCGCCAGCCTCGAGAGCCTCTCCAGGGTCACGCCCTCCGAGCCCCTGGGCGGGAGCTCCGTCCCCTCCAGGCGGCCGTCGTCGGGAGGTCCGATCAGCGTGGTCAGGCTGAAGGGCTCGTACCTGAAGAAGAGGGTGTAGCCGCGTTCCGCCAGCACGGCCTTGAGGAACCTGTCCAGCGTGCCGGCTCCGGTCCCGGCGGCGCCGGGCACGGGCGTGGGGTATACGTCGTAGACGTTCCCGGAGAGGATGAACTGGGACTTCACGCCCAGGAACCTCTGGATCTCCCTGGCCCACTTGGGGAGCTCGGATCCGGGATCGGGGAGGGTCTGGCCGGGCCTGGGGTTCTGGGGCTGTCTGGGGTCGCCGTGCCCCTGGGCGGGCGGGCTGGGGGGTGTCTCCATCGTGGGGGCGGATCCTTTCGCGCGGCCCGGGCCTGGCCTGGCGGGGAGGAGAACGGCCGGCGGCCCGCGGGAGGGGCCGGCCGGCTTCCGGATTCGGCGGGCACGGCAAGCATGGCAGGAACGGCCCCGGAGGTCAAGGGCGGCGGCGGTCCGGCATCCGCCGCGGGCCTCGGGCCCCGGGCCGCGGCCTCCCGTCCCGGGGCCGGACCGCGATCCGGGTTCCCGTCCGGGGGAGACGGAAGCCGGACGCGCGGCGTCCCGGAACGCCGGAAATCCTCACCGCCGCCGGACGCCCCGGGGACGCCGGTCCCGCTGTCCCCCGGCGGCGGCCCCGCGCCGCGCCCCAATCCGGTCCGGTCCGCCGGGCCGGACAGTTTCCGCGGCGGGGCCGGAAGCGCCGTCGCCCCGGCAGGGCACGGGGCGTCCGCCAAGGACCGGGACGCTCCCCGGAAGGGCCCTGCGCCGCGGCGGGAACCGCGGGGAGCCGGCCGCCGTGCGGGAAAACCCCGTCCCGCCCGGACCCGCCGCCGCCTTTGCGGCATCGTCCCCGTTCGCGGCGTCCCGGAACGGTCCCGCGCGCCCTCCGGAGGGACGGCCGAAGCGGACCGGGCCCGTCACGCCGGGCATGTTGCGCCGGGCCTGCTCCGGGCCGTCGCCCCGATATCCGGGAACCGGACCGACCCGCCTTCACGGACGCTTCCGATCCCGTGCGGGGCGGCACGCCAGCGGGCGCGCCGGAAGCCGGACCGGGGGTCAGCCCGAAAGGGGCCGCCCGACGCGCCCCGCCGCAGGGGGCCCCGCCGGACCGGGCCCGCGGAAGACGTCACGCGCCGGAGCCCCGGGTTCCCGGGAACGGCGAAACGGGACGGGGCCGCCGGGGGGACGGCTCACTTCCGGTCGTCGCCGTCTCCGAAGGACATGGCCTCGCGGAGCGTCCCCCCCGCCGCCGCGGCGGAGATGCGGCCGAAAGACTCCTTGTCCTTGTCCACGAGGATCGGGAGCCGGTACTCTCCCGCCTTCCTGTGGACCGTGTGGACGCATTTCGCGTTCTCGGCCGCGAGCGCGTCCACCAGCGCGTCCTGGGCGCCGCACCACTTCTGGGACTCCCAGAGCTCGACCTCCCTGTCGTACTGGGTGGGGTTCTCCTTGGCCTCCTCCCTGGAGGCGACCACCCTCAGCTGCTGGAGGTTCAGGCCGCCCTTAGCGTCCACCTGGGCGCGGACCCGGTAGCCGCGGTTCGCCCCCGCGAACCAGTAGGTCCCGTCCCTCGCGAGGGGCAATCCCTCAAGCACGGGACGCCCCCTGGCGTCAAGCAGGCGGTAGCCGCGCTCGGAGAGCACCTCCCGCGCCCTCTTCAGGAGAGCCCCGGTCTCGGCCGCCACGCGGTCCTCCTCCCGCAGCTTCAGGTAGTCCAGGCGCATCGCGTCCATGTCCTCGTTGCGGATGCGCCTGGCCGCCATGAGCCTCGCGGCCCTGTTCACCATGTCGTCGCCGGGTGCCCCGCAGGGGCGTGCCGCGACCATGGCCTCCAGCTCCTTCCGGAACATCCCCGTGCGCATGGACCCGGTGATCTCCTTGGCGAGCGCGGCCCTCACGGCGTCGAAGATGAGATCCAGGCGGTGGCCGTCCATGCCCTCGCGGACCTCGCCCACCAGATCCTGCAGCGCCGCCGCGGACTCGGGGCTCTCGCCCCTGAGCTCCTGGAAGTAGGCCCTGATCTTAGACATCACCTCGAGCGCGGCGGCCTCCGCCTCCCGCGCCTCCGCAGCCGCCGCCCCCCCCGCGCGGGCCTCCGCCTCCGCCGCGGTCTCGAGCTTCCCGGAGCTCCTCAGCCTGGAGGCCGCCTCCCTCGCCAGCTCGGCCCGCTGGGCCGCCACCAGGGCCTTCAACCTCTCCTCGCGGGCGGCCAGCGCCTTCTCCACCGCCGCGCGGAGCTCGCGGGCGGCCTCCTCGCGGCGGCGGCGGGCCTCCTCCATCATCTTCCTCCGCTCGGGAGTCATGTTCACGTAGGATCTGCTGCTCATGGGGAACCTCCCGGGAAGGGGGCGCGGGGGCCGGGACGGGGACGGGGCCGGGGGGCGTCCCGCCCGCCGGAGGCCCGGCAGGCCCGGAGCCGCAGTCCGATTTTACCCCAAAACGCTCCGAAACACTAAGGATCCGGCCCGGGCCCCGGACGGCGGACGGACGCGGCGGGACGAGATCGTCCGCGGCCGGCGGTTCCGGAATCCGGCCCCCTGACCGCGCAGGCGCCGCGCCTCCCCCGCCGGCGTTTCCCGCCGCGGTCCGGGAAATCGCGCCGCCTGCCTCCGCGTCCGGCCGGACCGGAGACGGGCCGCCGGAACTCGCGGGCGGAACCGGAACTCGCGGGCGGAACCGGAACGCGCGGGCGGAACCGGAACGCTTCACCGCCCAGCCCTCCAGGCCGCCTCGCGCAGGCGGTGGCGCAGGCGGTTTACGAGGTACATCCCCATGAGGTACACGGCGGTCGCCTTCAGGCGGTAGAAGCCGAAGCTCCTGGGGAAGAGGAACAGGACGGACATGAGCGTCACCGCCGCCGAGAAGCCCGTCACGCCGAGGCGGCGGCGGAACTCCCCGGACAGGAGCCAGAAGCCTCCCGCAGTCCCGGCCAGGCTTATGACGTAGTTGGCGATGCCCCGCGGGGCGAAGGACATGTGGCCGATCCCGTCCGCCCCGTCCCCGAAGACCCCGGACAGCAGCAGGTACCACGCCGTGAGGACGGCCCAGAGCGCCAGCGGAACCGTGTTGCAGGCCGCGAGGCGGGGGCCGCGGAAGGGTTCCAGCTCACGGCGGAGCCAGGCCTCCGCCCGCCCCAGGGGCCCCGGCGCGGGGCCGGCCGGCCTCCCGCCTCCCGGGCCTCCGGCTTCCCGCGGGCCTTCCGGGCCGGGGCCCGCCGCTCCTTCCGGACCGCCTTCCCGCGCGCCCCCCGGAGGTCGCAGCCCGGGACCTTCCGCAGCTTCCTCATGACGCCCCGACCTGGCGTCGCCCCCCCCCGGACCCCCCGTCCCGGCGCCGCCTCCGGCCGGGCCTCTGCCCGAACCGCCTCCCGCCGCGCCACCGGCCGGGCCGCCGCGTCCCCCTCCGGGATCCCCGCCTCCGGGAGGGAAGCGCCACGCCGCCAGCTCGGACGCCCTCTCCTTCATGGCCTCGGCCTCGTCCAGGAAGTCCTCCGCGGTGGAGCGGGAGAGCCTGACCCTCCCCCCCGCTGCCTTCCAGGGCTCCAGATCCGGCTCGTCCTTCCCGACCCCGGACTTTAGCGCCCCCGAGGACGCCAGGAGCGCGAGCGATCTCAGCCCCTCCTCGTACGTCCGGGGCTCGGACAGGTTCAGGCAGATCTCCCGCGGAAGGACGGCCTTCCGCGGGACCAGGGTCCAGAAGCGGCTCCAGCTCAGGAGCGGCGAGCCGGCGTGCAGGGCGAAGAGGAGCGCGTCCTGCCCCGCCGCCGGCGGCTCCCGCAGGCCCCACACGAAGGCCTCGGGGTTCAGGGAGGCGTCCAGCCCCGAGCGAAGCGTCTCACGCGAGACCGGCGCCCCGAAGGCCAGGAGCGCCTCCATCGTGCGGTCGAAGGGGTTTCCGGCCTTGCGGGCTATGCCCGGGAGCGCGGAGAGCCTGCCAGAGAGGATCTCTTCCAGGTACAGCCCGGAGGCCCCGCTTCCCGCGGCCCCCCCGCCGCCCCGTCCAGGCCCGGGAGCCCCCGCGCCCCGCCACCCGGCCCCGGAGCCTCCCGCCCCCCCGTCCCCGGAGGCGGGGCTCCCGTCCAGGAGCTCCAGAATCCTCATGCGGGAAAGGGGGATGCCCCGCCAGGCGTGGCGGGCCTTGGCGCGGAAGTTCTGGATGAAGGCGAACAGCGACTCGTCGGGCCCCAGGCCCATCCCCTCGATGCGGGAAAGGAGCCTCGCGCCCTCCGCGCGGCCCGTCTCCTCCATGTGGGCCCTCACGTAGCCGCGCATGAGGTGCACCCGCCCCTGGGCCCAGTTCTCCTCGGAGGAGTCGAAGACCTCGGCCAGCTCCGCGGAGGACCGGCACTCCTTCCCCCGGAAGCGGTAGGGCCCGGGGGCTCCTGCCGCCCCCCCCCGCGGCGGGGCTCCCCCCCCGCCCTGCCCGGCGCGGCCCCCGGGCTCCTCGTAGAAGACCTCTATTCCGCCCGCGCCCGCGACCCACAGGGCGACCTCCCGCGCGCCCCAGCGCCTGCGGTCGTCCCGCGTCAGCAGGCCCTTCAGCAGATCCGCCTCGGGCGGCAGGATCTCCCCGGGGACCTGCAGGCCTCGGAGGGATATCTCCCGCATGACAGGGTTCACGGAAAGCCCCGCGAGCGGGTGGCGGCCAAGCGCCGCCTCCAGGAGCACGGCGCCGAGGCTCCAGAAGTCGCCAGCGGCGCCGGCGAAGTCCGCGTAGGACTCGGGGGCGGAGTACAGGGGCGTGTTGGCCGCCCCCGTGCCCTTGACGGAAACCCCGGGGGCCAGAAGGGAGGATATCCCGAAGTCCGCGAGCGCCGCGGCCAGAGGCTCCCTGGATCTGAGGAGTATGTTGTCGGGCTTGACGTCCCGGTGCACCACACCCTCGCGGTGCAGGGCGTCCAAGGCCGCGGCGAGCTGTCTCGCGAGCTCCCGGAAGGAGGCCGCCCCGAGCCTGCCGGCGGACAGGAGCCCCGCCAGATCGCCGAGCGGCATGTACTCCTGGATCTCGTACCACCTGGACGTCCGCTCGTCGCGGCCCGTGCTGTAGGTCTGGCACATGGCCGCGCCCAGCTTGGACGAGAGCTCGACCAGCCTCCCGAAGACCTCGGGCTTGGGCTCGCGGCCCTGCCGGAAGAGCCTCAGGACGTACTCCCTCCCCTTCCCGTCGCGTATGACGTATATGTCCGCCTCGCCGCCCGCGGACGACAGCACCCTGTCCACGGGATATCCCTGGAAGGAGCCGAAGCCGAAGGGCGCGGCGGAGGGCGCGCCCGCCCCCCCGCGTCCCGGAACGGAAACTCCGGGCGTCGGGCCCCCGCCGGCCTCCGGGGGAGTCCCGCCTCCGGGTTCGGCTCCCGCCAGTCCCGTCCTGCCTCCGCCGCCGTCCTCCATAGGCCTCCAGCCGCCCCTCCGGGCCTGCCGCCTCCGGGCGGGCCTCCCCGCCGGCGCTTCCGATCCGCCGCGCCCCCCCGCCCGGCGGGCCTGCCGGGCCCCCGCCGCGCGGGCCGGGGGCCCACCGTGCCCGGTCCCCCCCCCCCCCCCCCCCCGGGGGCCCCCCGGGGGCCGGGTCCCCGCGCCCCCCCGGC
>JAISEQ010000079.1 GCA_031264045.1 Deltaproteobacteria bacterium | reverse complement strand
CCCACCCGGGTGGCCACGCTGCTGTCTGGGGTCCGGTCCCCCGCCCCGCGAGGACACCCAAGTCGCCCGGCAGGCGACTCCCGCCCGTTACCGCCGCCCGACGCACCGACCCCCTACGGTCTCGCATTACGCGCCGCCCCCCCCGACCTTGTCTGTCGGAGCCTACCCCTCCGGTCTCGCATGACACGCGTCGGCCCGTCCGACCTCGCAGGACGCATCTACCGAACCGGACACTCCGGACCGGCAAAAAGCCTGACCCCAACCTCAAGCGCGGACCGTCTTTTCCCCGAACTTCCTCACGTGCGCTGCACCAGCGCCACGAACTCCGCCGTCTTCATCCCGGCATTTTCACACGGGCGAGCGGCCCTCGCCCCCGTCCATCTTCCGGCGGGAGCCGACCGCCTGGCACCGGGGGAACCCCACTCGACAACGTCTCCACCCCGGCCCAGGCCGTAGCGGACCTTCGGCGACAGCATGACGGGAGGTTGCAAAGGGCAGTCAGCCGGGAGACTCCAGGATGTGCTCCCACTCATCGCCGAAACTCCTGACCCAAGCCATGAGCTCATTCTCGCTCCTGGTGGTCACGGTCAGGACGTGGCTCCCGTCAACCTGGCCGTCCTTCCTCTCCGCCTGGGCCCAGACCGCTCCCTCACGAAGTCGGCAGCCTTGCCGGGTCGGAACTGCATAACGAAGGTCTTGGTCTTGTGGCGGGAGGAACCCGAATGTCACGGGCGATGCGTCGGGGAGCTCGAAGCCGTATTTCCTGTCGATAACCGTGATGAGCGAGACACGGTGAACGGCTTTGTTCGTCAGCTCCTGAATCTGTTCTCACCGTCCACAGCGGTACCCAGGACGTTGAGCCCATTGTTCAGGTTCATTACCCTTTCCGGCGCGAAGTTGTGGTGCGTGAAGTCCTGACGCGATCGCCCCTCGGACCGGTAACTGGTGAAACGCACGCTCTTTTCCGAACAGGTCTGGAGGAGCCGTACTATGTCTCGGCATGGGAAGGCAGTCGATGCGGACCCTGGAGAAGAACAGGAACTCCCGGCTTATCCCCTCGGAACCGCACACAGGTCCGCGCCCTCCCCCGTCATCGGAGAACCTAAAGCACTGGCTCACCTGGGTGCCGTCTATCTTCTTCAGTATCTACTTGGGCAGGATCCCCGTCGCCAGGCTCCTGCATATGACGAGGTTGCGCACCTCCTCGCTCCCTATGCGCGGGCCTGAGGCTCTTAACTTCTTGGCTTCCGGCCTGTACCAGTTCTTCCTTTCCGGCTTCCCGGAACCGTCCACCTTGAGTGTTCCCCCGTTCCCCTTCTCTGATGACGCCCACGAGCCTCAGGACGGTCTTGGGGGATCAGTCAAGGAACCTGGCAAGTTCCGTGAGTGAGTGCGCACTCCCGCCGACAAGAAACTTGTTGTAGAGCTTGAGAAATTTTTCTCCGGGGAAAGTCGGGGTTCATTTACCTTGGCATTTTCCTTGGTATTATCGTCTTGTACAGTGGGCTTCCCCTTCCCGCCGGGGCACCGGCAGAGTCGCCCGTCCTGCCCTGCGGTACGGGGTGTCCCTCCAGGGAAGCCCCCGACTCACCCCTGCCGTCGCGTTGACGGCACGCGAACATGGCCCCGGTGCAAAAGCAATTTAAAGCTGTTCAACGCGCCATGCGACCGTCTATATCTAATCCCGCGACGAACCTCAAACATGAGCCTCCTGCCATCCTGGCCTCCTGTCCCTCTGTCCCCCTACCGCAGGAATCCCGAAGCCTTTCCTCCGTCATGACTCCCCGCTTGCCGGAACGCGGACGCAGGATGCGTGGCTCGTTTTTTTCCGCACGATTTTCTAGGGCAGCCCGTCTGACTCATCCGCGAAGGCGCATGGAATATCGTTACGGATCCTTCTTGGAGGACGTATCGCGCGATTACGGAGTCACTCCTCCCGCGTCGTCCGCTGGAACCGTTCCCCGTGCTGAAACGCCAGGAGTCTGTGCTTCCGCAGACGTTCACGAAAGGATTTTCAAAAAATAATGGTGCCTATTCAGGTGTTTTTCTATCGATTTAGCGCTACCGTCAACTTTACTTTATAGCCTTCTAAGACGGTCACCTTTCTATACCTTACTGAAAGGGGGTAACCCCGTCAAAGTCACTCCAGGGGTGGCTTGCCACCTCTCTCTGGATGTATCTCTGACCGTATCCAAGTTGTTGGTTCCTGGCACAAGCTGGCACTCTTCCCGTTTGGCATCTCTATCCACCCGTGGGACTCCTCGAACCCCTTCCATGGACCCCAAAGGGGAAGGGACCCCGGCCAGAGACCCCAAAGGGGAGGAGAACCCAGCCTTCGCCCAAGGAGACTCCCGGAACTTCCATCCAAGGGAGGTTCTCCCGCACTGCTTACACAAGCGCTTGAACCTGATTCTCCAGGCGGGGCCCCGGCACCACCCTCACCTCCAGGGGGAGGCACTCCACCCCAGAGGGGGGTACTTCTCTCCGGAAGGGTCTTCCGAGCATCGTCCGGTTACGGAGATAATCCTGGTTCCGCCGCACAAGCAACCACTGTAAGTTTATTCACTCCTGGAGTGTCCGCTATCTGCTGATATCGGACCGACACCTGCCATCACCAACTGAGGTGTCGTTTCAAAAACGCCGTACCCGGATCCGCACCCAACGGGAGGGCGAGGGCAAAGGCGTACTTGACAATCAGAAGAAGGCCGGGGGTGAAGAGGCCCGGAGCGGATGCCTTTCCAGACGAGATTGAGGCTACTCGATGCGGGGCTCAGCAACCTGTCCTGCTGTCGCCGGAGCATTCTGGCCAGGATTCTCCGCGCTTGGGAGATCGCTCGAAGGCAGGGGCCGTTGCCTCACCGTGCCTGATTTTTGGGTGCTATTCTCAAGACCCAGCATTCGACCGACTGTCTCCCGAATATTCGATAATTCAAAAAGCACATTGTCTATCTTTGAGTCAAGCCTGTCCATCCTATTACCCATTTTGGATTCCAAATTTTGAATACTAGTTTTCTGCTCCATTATCGACTGATCAGTGCTGGTTTTCAGCTCCATTATAGATTGAGCAGTGCTGGTTTTCAGCTCCATTATTGACTGGTCTATCCTGTTTTCTTGCGAAATCATCATGCTTGACATAGTGTTAAGAGTGTAGATGTTAACTGCTACGATAATACTAACCATTGTGCAAATGAACGTTAATATACCTATGTTATTGATGACCTTATCCCTCAATCTAACAGTTTTTACAGAAGCATTTACATCTTCGGCAATCTTTATCTTGGGAGCCGTATCCTGGGCAAGAGCATCGCGGACAAGTGCCTTCTGCGCATCATACGCCGAGCCAAGAGCCTTGACGAACTGCTCTAGTAAGCCGTGGTCACCGGTTCCAGTCATGAAATCGCCGGGGCTCTTAAGGGTTTCAGCATCCTGATCAGGCATGCGATACACATCCCTTATTTATAATAATAACATAAGGATCGTCCGGAGAAAAGACCCTGTGCCCCTTGAGGACAGAAGAAGGTCACGAGACCCTGCCTACTCAAATTTTCCTTTTTACCACAACATACGGCAGTTATCATATCAATACATTACTACCAAAAGTGCCTACTTCCGACAGATTGTAGCAATAAGCCTGCTGACGTCGTCCTGGGGCAATTCAGCCGCAATGGTCTCCAGCCGAACCTTCACCATCCCATCGGCGACCAAGATATCGGCTCCATAACGACCGACAGACCGGCCTGCTCGGCTATCCCCCATCTCCTCTTCCTTCCTGGCCTTGGACGGTGCGAACCAGCCCGTCCTGGATCCGGCTTACCGCCCCAAACAGACGGGACCGTCTCGAGTGACAAACCATCGGAGATACGGGGGCTTCTTTAACGCGGCATCCGCTTCCGAAGGTCAGTCCGGGTAGCTCTGTACAGCAACCCTACGGCTTCGTCCCTCATGCCGGGTCCGGTCTCTGCTGCTGGCCGACCGATACCTGCCATTCCCAATTTAGCGACCCCGTGCCCGGATTTTTAATCCCTATCCCAATATTTTTCTCCGGGACCTCGCTTCCCGAAGCACGCCTTTCCCCGGGCGGCCGAGTCCCGGCCACGTCCCGGTTCAGTCCGCTGCACCCTCTTCCGGTCAGCCGTCCCCGCAGTCCCCTGACGCGCTGCTCCAGGGCACCCGACCGTCCGCATCCCCCGGGATATCCTGTCTCCCGGCTTCCGACTCCCTAATCCACGGGGCAGTCTCATTCGGCGTCAGGCCTGTCCCCGAGCCCGCAGGCGGCACCCCGACTGAGACCATCCTCCCCTCCATCGGCGGCAGTCCCTCCAACAGCTGACTCTCGTGCCGCAGACCCTCCGGAGGCTGTCCCTCCTGCCGGGGACCCTCCAGCGGAAGACCCGCCCGCCGCAGACCCTCCGGAGGCTGTCTCTCCGGCCGCAGACCCTCCGGAGGCTGACCCTCCTGCCGGGGATCCTCCCGCCGAGGACCTTCCGGCCCCACCGTCCGCGCCATCTGCCGCCCCTGCGGGGCTACCCTGAACGGCGGGGGCGCGGACCTCGCCCCCCGCCTCCCCAGCGGGCTCCACCCTGAAGCTGAAACGCCTGAGCAGCCAGGGCTTCAAGGGACAGGGGGCCAGCGGGAAAGCCCCCGCCAGAAGACTCATGAGGACGGGGAAGCCTATCTCGCGGGGATTCCCGCGGAGCTTCCGCGCGATCCTGGCCGCGGCCCTCTCGGCTGTCCAGGCCCCGAAGACCCCCCCTCGGAAGGTCGCCTGCATGGGACTCGCGATGTAGCCCGGACACACGCAGCTCACCTCCACCCCGAAGGGGGCCATGCCCTCCCTCAGGGACAGCGCGTAGGAGCGGGCAGCGGCCTTGGAGGCGGAGTATCCCGGCGTGTAGATCAGCGGTGCCTTGCCCGCCTGGGAACTTATGACGGCTATCTGGCCGCGTCCGCGGGCGCGCATGATGCGCGCCGCGAACAGGGCGGTCAGTATGGTGCCCTCGGCGTTCACGCGCAGGGTCTCCACCACGTCCCACGGGGCCTCCAGGCCCTCCGGGCCCAGCCCCCTGCATATGCCGGCGTTCGCAATCACCAGATCCAGGGGCGCCCGGCGGTCGGACCCGGCCACCCACCCTGAGAGGGCCTCCCCGTCGCGGGCGTCGAAAAGGGCCTCGAAGCACTCCGCCCCCCGCAGCCGGGCGAGCCTGGCCGTCTCGGAGAGCTCCGCGCCGTTTCTGCCGGACAGCGACAGGACCGTGCCCGGAAGGGCATAGGCCAGAGCCAGAGCCCTGCCCAGACCTCCCGAGGCTCCGGTGATGGCTATGTGTTTGGGATCCTGCACTGTTTCATATCCTTTCACCGCAAGGTTCCTTGCCCTCAGGGGCCTCATGCCGCAAGTCCTCCGGGGCTCTATGCCGCGCCGATCTGATGCCCTGACCGCCCGATGCCAGACCGGCCCGGCTCCGGAAGCCCGCCCTTCCGGGCCGCCGGCTCCCGACGCCCTTCCCCCTCCCTCACCCCGACCAATCGCGGAAGCTGTTCCCGGACGCCCGGGCCGCACCATGCTTCCGAGGCAAACCTGACTGAACCCGGACTTCCAGGCGTCCCGGACATCCGGCCGGTCCGGGAATCCCCGTTCAGCGGGGAATTCCTGCGGTTTCGGACCGATTCCGGCACCTTCCGGGGGCTTCATGGGGCTTCGGACGACTTCCGACCGCCTCCGGCGGCTCCATCCGGCTTCGGACGACTTCCGGCCGCTTCCGGCGGCTCCATCCGGCTTCGGAAGGCTTCCGACCGCATCCGGCGGCTCCATCCGGCTTCGGAAGGCTTCCGGCGGCTTCCGGCGGCTCCATCCGGCTTCGGAAGGATTCCGGCAACCTCCGGCGGCTTCATCCGGCTTCGGAAGGATTCCGGCGGCTTCCGGCGGCTTCGTCCGGCTTCGGAAGGATTCCTGGCACTTCCCGCCCCGTCCGTCCCCGGGGCCAGCGGGGCGTCCGGTCCCGTTCCCGTTCCTCAGTTCACCTGGCCGCCCCGGGCCGACAGCTCTTCCGCGGCCCTGGCGTGGCCCTTGGCGGCGGCCTTGCGGAGCCAGCCCAGGCCCTCCTCCACGCAGGGGTCCACGCCCAGGCCCTGGAGGTGGATGACCCCCATGAAGTACTCGGCGTCGGCCAGCCCGGCATCGGCGGCGGCGCGGACCTTGGCCAGGCCGCGCTCCGGATCCAGGGGCGCCCCGAAGCCGTTCAGCATCAGGAGGCCCGTGTACAGGGAGGACTGGATCTCACCCTCGGCGTCGCCCTTGGAGAAGTACTCGTAAGCCTGCTCGTAGTCGCGGGCGACCCCCGCCCCCTGGAAGAACATGAGGCCGAGCTCGTAGTAGGCCTCCCTCGAGCCCTCGCTCGCGGCCTTCCGGAACCATTCCAGGGCGCGGGCGTAGTTCCTCTGCACCCCGCGGCCGTAGAAGTACAGGAGCCCGAGGTTCAGCATGGCCTCCCCGACGCCGCCGTCGGCACCCTTCTGGGACCACTGGAGGGCCTTGGCGTAGTCCTGGGGGGCGCCCTGGCCCTTCAGGTACATGGAACCGAGGTTCGCGGCGGCCCCCGCGAGGCCGGCCTCCGCAGCCTTCACGAACCACTGGAAGGCCACCGGGGGGTCCTGATCCGTGCCCCTGCCGTAGAGGTGCATCAGCCCGAGCTCGAAGGCGGCGTACGAGTTGCCGGACTCCGCGGCCTTCTCCAGCCAGTAGAAGGCCTCCTCCTCGTCCTTGGGAATGCCCTCGCCGTTCAGGTACCTGAGCCCCAAGCAGTACTGGGCCTTGGAGTAGCCCTTGAGGGACGCCCTCTTGTAGTACTCCAGGGCCTTGAAGCCGTCCTCCGGCACCCCCCGGCCCTCGTCGTACATGAGGCCGAGGTAGAATTCCGACGCCGCGTCCCCGTCGCCCGCGGCCTTCTCGAACCACTCGCGGGCCTCCAGGTAGTCCTGATCGGCCCCCTCGCCCGTGAACAGCATGAGCCCCACGTTGAAGCGCGAGGGCACGTCCCCCTCCCGCGCGGCGTTCTTGAACCACAGGAAGGCCCTTGCCGGATCGGCCTCGGTGCCGCAGCCCCCGAGGCACATCAGGCCCGCGTTGTACTGGGCGGAGACGTTGCCGTCCAGCGCCGCCTTCTCGAACCATCGGTAGGCGGCCTCCGGATCCTCGGTGACCCCGCTCCCGTTCAGGTACATCCTCCCCAGATCCGCCTCGGCCAGAGAGTGCCGGCGCTCGGCCGCCCTGGACAGCCAGTGGCGGGCCTTGTCGTAGTCCACGGGGGCTATGAAGCCCTCCAGGTAGACCTTGCCCAGGATGTACTGGGCGTCGAGGCAGTCGCCCTCGGCGGAGCGCTCGAACCAGGAGAGGGCCTCCTTCTTGTCGGGAGGCACGCCCTCGCCGAGGTAGTAGAGCTTCCCCAGGACGCACTGAGCGTCGGCGTTGCCAGATTCGGCCGCCTTCACCAGGTTCTGTATTACCTCGAGTTCTGAGGGAGCCATGCTTGAAAAAGCCTCGGGCGCGGCCTGGCGAATGCCGACGCGCTCTCAACGGACCCGCTGCGGGCCGGCCGTTGGGGATCGAATGCGTTGCATTCTAGCATGATTGCTCCTGCGGCGCTAACTTGAACTAGGCGCCCCCCTCGACGCCCCGGAACGCGCCCCTGGCCGGACCGCGGCTTCCGGACCGCGGCTTCCGGAGCTGTCCGGCCCTGGCGGATCCTCCTGAAACGAGCGGCTCCGCGGCCCGTCCCGATTCCGCCGCGTACGGACCGCCCGGAACGCCAGGCACCCGTGCACCCCGGAGCCTCATGACCCGCGCTCGAAAACTCGTCCTCGCCCATGTCCCGCAACAGACGCCACAAGCATTTCCCGAGGCTCCGGACAACGGGGCTGGGTGCCCAACAGAGGGCCTAACAGAGCAAATATATTAATCATATGGCTGAATGTGTTACAATGTTTGTGATTTTGTGCCTCAGCCTCCCTTGAGGCGGTCGATGCCCCGTCGGCGGGCAGGCGCCCTGCCCCCCTCCGGGTGCCCCGCCGGGATCCCTTCGGCCTCCGGAACCCGTTTCAGGCATCCGGAATCCTGTCCCGCCCTCCGGGCCCCGTTTCAGGCATACGGAATCCTGTCCCGCCCTCCGGGACCCGTTTCAGGCATACGGAATCCTGTCCCGCCCTCCGGAACCCGTTTCATGCATCCGGAATCCCGCTCCCTCAGGCCCCATGCGTCCCGGGCCGCAAGCTCCCGGCAGACGGCCGCCCCCGTCCCGCCCCCCGACCCGTTCCGCCCACCCCAGCGCGGGGCCCCCGGCCAGCGCACCGCGGGCGGGCAGGCTTTCGCCGCCCGCCGGAGGACCCACCCCAGATGTCCCAGAAACGGAACCGGGCCAAGGAGCGCCGGGCCATATACATACT
>JAISEQ010000444.1 GCA_031264045.1 Deltaproteobacteria bacterium | reverse complement strand
GAGGAGGTGGTCCCCCTCTACGTGGCGAAGGGGGCCAGCTTCGCCGAGGCCCTGGACTACGCGGTCTCCGGATGCACCGAGGCCAGGATGCCCAACCGCGACACCTACACCTCGGGGGGGGCCTACGTGAACTTCGCGGCCGCCCTGGAGATGGCCCTACGCGGGGGAAGGCTCCTTAAATGGCCGGATCTGCAGCTGGGGCCCGAGACGGGCCCGGCCGAAGGCTTCGGGAGCTACGACGACCTCTTCCAGGCGTACCTCGAGCAGCACCTCTGGCTCCTGCGCTCCGCCTTCATCCAGCAGGCCCACGTGAACCGGCTCCGCGCGAGCCACTTCGCGCAGCCCATGGGCTCGGCCCTGCACGATCTGGCCATGAAGCACGCGGTGGACCTCCACCAGGAGCGCGTCCCCGAGGGCCTTGACTTCGGATACGTGGAGTTCATAGGTTTCGGGACCGTGGCGGACTCGCTTTCGGCCCTGAAGAAGCGCGTCTTCGACGAGCGGCGCCTGACCATGGGCCAGGTTATGGAGGCCCTGGACCGGGACTTCGAGGGCATGGAGCCCGTGCGCCAGCTCCTCCGCTCCGCTCCCCGCTACGGAAACGACGACCCCTACGCGGACGGGATAGCGAAGGAGCTCGACCGGGTCTCGGTCGAGTACGCGGCCAGGTACTCCCGCGATCTGGGCATCAACAACGACGTGCGCTACGTGCCCTTCACCTCGCACGTCCCCTTCGGCCGGTCCGTCTCCGCCACGCCCAACGGGCGCAGGGCCTGGTTCCCGCTCTCGGACGGGGCCTCGCCCTCCCAGGGGGCCGACGAGAAGGGGCCGACCTCGATACTCATGTCCAACTTCAACACCAAGAACATGGATCTTTCCGCCAGGGCCGCGAGGATGCTCAACATCAAGTTCACCCCCCGCTCCCTGGAGGGCAGAGCCGGCTCGGAGAAGCTCGCGGCCTTCATCCGTGCCTTCTGCGACCTGAAGCTCTGGCACGTCCAGTTCAACGTGATAAACGGCCAGACCCTTCTGGACGCCCAGAAGGATCCCGAAGGGCATAGGGGGCTCATCGTGAGGATAGCGGGATACAGCGCCTACTTCACGGATCTCTCGCGCGACCTCCAGGACGACCTCATCGCGCGCTACGCCCACGACTCGCTTTAGGCCCGGGCGTCCGTCCGCCGTTCGGGTTCCGGGGACTGCGGCCTCCCTCCCCCGGGATCCTCGCGGTTCCCGGCCCCGCCCTTTTCTGGCCTTACCCGTTCCCGGCCCCGCCCTGGTCTGGCCTTACCCGGTCCCGGCCCCGCCCGTTTCGGGCCTTACCCGTTCCCGGCCCCGCCCTTTTCGGGCCTTACCCGCTTACGGCCTAGCCAGTTCCGGGCTTCCGCCCGCGCGGCCTTCCGGAAATCCGAAACCTTTCCCCCCGGATTTTCGCCTTTACCGCCCGACACCAGACATCCCGCGTCCCGGCGCGGACCGATCGGCAGGAACCATGGACACCAGAACAGTCCGCCTGGCGGACGCCAGCAACATCTGGCACCACCTCACGCGCCACACCGGCCGCCCGGGCCCCGTGATGGTTAGGGGGGAGGGGCTGCGCCTGTGGGACCTGGACGGCAGGGAATACCTGGACGCCACGTCGGGAGGGGTCTGGTGCGTGAACGTGGGCTACGGGCGCCGGGAGATTGCCGACAGGGTGGCGGCGCAGCTCTCGCTCATGCCCTACTATGCCGGGTCCGCCGGAAACGTGCCCTCGGCGGAGTTCTCGGAGAGGCTCCTGAAATATGCCCCGCACCACTCGCGGCTGTACTTTTCCTCGAGCGGCTCGGAGGCGAACGAGAAGGCCTACAAGATGGCGCGCCTCCTGTCCGCCCTGAAGGGCGGGGACGGGACGGTCATCCTCTACCGCGACCGGGACTACCACGGGACGACCCTGGGAGCGCTCTCCTCCTCCGGGCAGAGCGAGCGCCGGGACGGCTTCGGGCCTTTCGTGCCCGGCTTCGAGGAGGTCCCCTCCGCGCACTGCTACCGCTGCGCCTTCGGCCTCGCGCGGAGGAGCTGCTCTCTGGAGTGCGCGGCCGCCGTGGAGGAGGCAGTGGTCCGCCTCGGCCCGGGCAGGGTCGGCGGGGCGGTCTTCGAGACCGTGACGGCGGGGGGCGGGGTCATCGTGCCCCCGGAAGGCTACTGGCCCGAAGTGGCCGCGATCCTGAAGAGGCACGGGGCGCTCCTGATCCTGGACGAGGTGGTGACCGGGATGGGACGCACGGGGGCCATGTTCGCCTTCGAACACTACGGGATCGCCCCCGACATCGTGACCCTGGCCAAGGGCGTCGCGAGCGCCTACATGCCCCTATCGGTGACGCTCACCACGGAGGAGGTCTTCCGCGGCCTCCAGGAGGGGGAGGGGAGCTTCGGCTACTTCCGGGACATCTCCACCTTCGGGGGCTCGGCGGCGGCCGCCGCGGCCGCGGACGAGAACCTCGCCGTCATCGAGCGCGAAGGGCTGGTCGACCGGGCCAGGGTCATGGGGGGGGAGCTCCTGGCGGCCCTCTCGGAGGCGTACGCCCATCCTGCCGTGGGGGACGTCCGCGGGCTGGGGCTTCTATGCGGGGTGGAGCTGGTGGCCTCCAGGGAGAGCCGCGAGCCGCTGCCCGAGGACAGGGTCGCGGCGGTCGTGGCGCGCATGGCGGAGCTCGGGGTGCTGGCGGGCCGCACCAACCGCTCCATCCCCGGAGGCAACAACGTCATAAACTTCGCCCCGGCATACACGGTCACGGGCGACGACGTCGAGACCATCCGCGGGACGCTCATGAGGGCCCTCGCGGACGTGCTGGGAAGCTGAGGACGTCCGGCGCGGAAGGGGACGGGGCCGATCATGAGGCGCGGCCGGGAAGCGGCGGCGTCCCCCGGCGCGGCCTCCGCGCCACCCGCCTTCCCCGTACCCGGACCCGCCCGGGGGCTCGCCCCCGCTGGCCCGTAACAGTCCCCTCGAGACGCTTCAAGCGACGCCTGATTGCACCCATCCCCGCAGACACCGTAGGGAGGACCCCCGTTGCAGCCGGAAACGACGGAAACGCGCGACACGCTGGAGGAGATATTCAGGGGAATCTGGCCGAGGCTCACCGAACGGGAGCGGAGGCTGTTCGCCGCTTCCGAGGCCCGCAAGTGGGGCTACGGAGGCATATCGCTCGTGAGCTGCATCTGCGGGCTGTCCCGTGCCACCATCTCCAAGGGGCTCCGGGAGCTCGACGGCCCGCCCATCGCCGAGAACCGCATCCGCAGGCCGGGGGCCGGAAGGCCGAACCTGGTCAAGTCCGACCCGGAGATAATCGCCCTCCTGGAGCTGAGGATCACGGGGGCCGGGCACGCCCCCGGCGCCGCCGGGCCGTCCGGCGCGGCGCCCTCTGAGCCCGGTGCCGCCACGCTTCCTCCGGAGGGCTCCGCCGCCCCGGAGGAGGGGTCCCCGGATTTCGGGGAACGCCCGGAAACGCCGGAGTTTTTCATGACGCCGGAAAGCGGCACTGCATTCTCCGGGGGGGCGCCAGCGGCTTCCCCGGCTCCCGCCGGGGGCCCGGCGGCAGGCGGCGGGGCAGCGGCCCTTTCGGGCGGGGACGAGTCGGCCTCCGGATGGGCAGGGGACGTCCCGTCAGGGCACGCGCTCTCCTGGACCCTCAAGAGCACGCGGACTCTCGCGAGGGAGCTCTCCGACGCCAAGCACCCCATAAGCTACGTGAAGGTGGGACAGATCCTGAAGGGGATGGGCTACAGCCTCAAGGGCAACAAGAAGTCCGGGAAGGAGCGCTCCAGGTCGGACTCCGAGGCGCAGTACTGCGCCCTGGATCTGGAGGCTCGGGCGGCGCTGTCGGATGGCAGGCCCCTCGTTCACCTGGAGAGCCGCTCGGCCAGGGGCGAGGGCTTCGACTTCTCCTCCGCCAGGAGCGTGAGGGCCTGGGCCGGGCCCGGCGCCTTCGCGGCGGGCCTGATGGGGCGGTGGTGGGAAGCCGAGGGCCGCGGGCTCTACCCGGAGGCGGGGGGGGCCCTCGTCACCGTCTACGACAGCCCGGGCGGGCTGTTCGCGGGAGACGAGGCGGCACGGGCGCTCGAGGAGCTCGCCTCTGCCATGGGGGTGCCTGTGAAGGTGCTCTTCTTTCCCGCCGGCACCCACAGGTGGAATTTCCCCGCGAGGGAGCTTTTCTCCTACATAACCCCACCTGCGGGATCGGCCGTGCCCCGCAGGAGCGTCGTGCGGGCCTCGCTGGTGGCGCCTGCGGGACCGGCGGCCGGCTGGACGGCGGGGAGCTACTCGGTCGAGCCGGGACCGGGCACAAGCGCACGGAGGGACGGCGGTTCCGCGCGGGACGTTTCCGGGACCGCGTCCGGGGATTCGGCTGCCGGGTCCGGTGCCCGGGCCGGAGGCTGGGGATTCGTGGTGGAACCCTGATTCCGCGGGGGGGCCTGCCGTTTCCCGCATCTCCGGCACGCCAAATTTTCCATTCCTGGAATTTTGCCGGAATGCCGCCTGAATCGGACGCTCCTTTTTGCCGTCCGCGCCGTAATGGCCCGCCCGCGCCGAGACGTACTGACGGAGGAATCCGCAGATGCCTCATACGGACTCCCGCTGGCGCGGCGGCGCCAGATGCCGCGAAGCCCGCCGCCGGTCTCCCGCCTTCCGGAGCCGGGGCGGCATTACTCCGGGCCGAAACGTTAACGAATTACATGCGCACGGCTTGAGCGCCCGGGAAAATTTGATTCCACTGTAAAAACCTCCCCCATCAGCCCTCCTGACTTAGTGTTGCAGAATGTCAACACATGATGAGGTGTTGATAATTTTCTACACCATCATTTAAAATGTTATTTTGGGGC
>JAISEQ010000422.1 GCA_031264045.1 Deltaproteobacteria bacterium | reverse complement strand
ATTACAGTTACTTAGACCTTAAGTTGATTCTAACTGCGAAAGTTGGGCTAGCAGACTGGTTCCGAGACAAAGCCTGTATCTGTAAAACAGCTTCGTTCGCAATAAGTGCCACATTCGCTATGGTCTCATGTAACCTATCAACTAACTTGACAGTCGTGCTAGTAAATGTCGTTACAATACCCTCGATTTCCCTAATTTTCATAATGTCATCATCGTTATCCTGCTCTAAACAAGATAACCCTTCCAGCTTGGAGGATTCGTTTGATATGAATGGATTTTCCGCCATGCTGGACCTCCCGTCTCAAGATTTTCCCTCTGAAAACGCGCCACCTTCCCTGCGAACGTCATTTTCCTGATTTTTGGCCAGTAATGCAGCCTATGGCCTCCAAGAAAAGAGGGGGGCGACTCGCGTGTAGTGGCATTTGCGCCACTACACAAAGTTACTATCAAGCTAGACTCAAGTCAAGCCTTTTTGATAGAAATCAAAGCGAAAAAATTCCAATCTGTCGATCAAAAAGTTAATGAATATCTAATAAATTACATATTTTATAATCTTTAATTTATATAGATATATATTTGCTGTATAGCAAGATGTCTAAGTGTCTAAAACTAGCTGAGCCGGATCCACTAACTAGGGCAACGTAGTGGCAAAAAACCGGGAATTACGGACTATTCCATCCCTTCATCTCTGCTTACGTGGCCTGAAGGCAAATTTTTTTTTGTTAATAAAGCCTATACAAACAAGAACAAATGATAATAGGTAACTATTCAGCTACCACACAGTCGGGGACGACCTTTCCGGCTGGGCTGTCACAGTGATCGGCGGCGGGGCTACCAGGTCTCCGCCGTTCGATGGATACCACATATGTTATGCGTTCGCTGAGGACCATACATAACATATGTTTTAAAACATACTAGCAGACTGTTGCAACACTCGCTAATATTTTTCCATAAGTCTATTTGTTGTAGATCATATGTTTATTACATACCGCATATGGAAGATTGTTATTGATAAAACCCTTTATACAACAGTCTGCCAGTACCCCTACATGTTGTGGGCAGCATACTTCTCCAATTCTGAAACTTGGGGCACGGCCCGGCACTGAGGCGGCATCAGCCGCCTCCAGCGCTGTTACAGGGCCCTCTCGCCGCGCTCCCCCTAGCTCCGCTGGAGCGTCCCGGGGGACGGGCGGTGTCGCATGCTTCGCCCGTTCCCTACCGCAGGGGGTTGGATGCGGGAATTTCGTACAAGCTCCCCCGCCGGACGTCCCGGCCCCAACATTTGTGAAACCGGGGGGTGCCTGCGGGCGAAGTTGCCCGGCGCTCACCGCGCCCGCCCCCCAGGACTGCCTTCCGCATATTGTGTTCGGATATCCCGCCGCTACCTCCAGCTACGCCTGGGCACCATGTTTCATAACACTATCTCCAAAGGAGCTCCTCAGACAAGCAAAAGGCAACAAACGCGGCTCCGAAAACCAAAAATGCCTAACTCAATTAAAACCTGCTGAACCTTTCGAAAACCCGGTGCCCGTCAAAACCGTCCCGGAGCTAACCTGCGGCTCTTTTCCGGGCCCTGGTGAATGCGGGTATGGACTTCCGGATCATTTTCTCGTCCAGGCACAGGCTGAGCCGGAAGTGGCCCGGCCTTCCGAATCCGGAACCGGGCACCGCAAGTATCAGCTCGTCCCGAAGGGTCTCCGCGAAGCCCATGTCATCGGGTACCGGGCTTCGGGGGAACAGGTAGAAGGTTCCCTGCGGACGCGTCAGCTCGTAACCGGCTTCGGCCAGGGCTTCGGCCAGTATCCCGGAGCGGGTCTCGTAGACGGAAAGATCGGCCGAATCTCGCAGGAGCCCTTTCACCACCCTCTGCATCAGCGAAGGCGCGTTTACGCTTCCCAGTATGCGGTTGGCCAGCACCAGGGCGGAAACTAGCTCTTCCGCCCCATCCACGAGGGGGCTCACCGCAGCATACCCAAGCCGTTCTCCGGGGATGGACAGATCCTTGGAAAACGAAGTGACAGCTATGGAATGCCTGTAGGCCGAAAACACGGAGGGAGCCTCAAGGCCTCCGAACACTATTTTGCGGTACGGCTCGTCCGATATCAGGAAGACAGGCCTGCCGGCGATCCTGCCCGCCTCGTCGAGCGCCTCCCCCAGGGCATGCAGCTCGCCTTCGGAATACACCGCCCCCGTGGGGTTGTTCGGGGTGTTCACTATCAGGGCCCTGGTCCTGGGGGTGACTGCCGCGAGCACCCTGTCCGGATCAGGCCTGAAAGCCTCATCCGTCTGAATGGGCTTCAGGACCCCTCCGTGGTTGTCGGCATAGAAGCCGTACTCCATAAAATACGGCGCAAGCGCTATCACCTCGTCGCCCGGGTCCAGCAGCGCTTTCAGGACGCAGTTCATCGCACCCGCGGCACCGACGGTCATGACCACGTGGCGGCCTCCGAAAGGGACGCCCAGGCCGGGGTTTATCGCGGTGAGGTACTCCGCCACAGCCTCCCGGACATCCGGCCAGCCTCCGTTGGGCATGTAGCCGTGGACCCCGGGGGCTTCCCCATCGACCGCCGCACTCCTGAGGGCATTGACGAACGATTCCGGCGGGGGAAGATCGGGGTTTCCCAGTGAGTAATCGAAAACCTTGTCCTTCCCGTGCTCCGCCTTGAGCCTGATACCCTCCTCGAACATCTTGCGGACCATCGAACCGCTCTGAAGAGCCAAAGACATCCTGGTGCTTATTAGCATTACCTCTCCTCATTGCCGGCCGGACATACTGGAGCGACCGACTTGACCGTTCGGGACCGAGCTGTTCGGCATTCACTGAACAGGACTGCAATGTCTACAAAGATCCGGAAACGTTCGGATGGAATGCGGAAAATTATCCGGAACATTCCGTTCGGGAATTGTCCGTTCTTTGAATGCAAACGTTTCTATCATACTATCCTCAAATATCCATAAATGAAATTCTTTCGTATTGCTCACTTGTATCATTTCAAATATATCATTTAAAAATTTCATTATACTTTCCGTTTTGACTTTCAAGTTTTCCAAACCATCATAATTTCTAACTTTTCTGCCCTATAACCATTTCCAAATGAATATAATTCCGAATTTATAAATTGTCGAAAACATCAGAACATTAACATGTTCATTCGTCTCCCTCTTCTTTACAGTATGCCCTGGACCATCACCTTTTTGTCCATTTAACATTCTGTCGCCTTTCAATCAATTTTGATCAAACTGCAGAAACTCCTCCCCCCCGAAAGGCCGGGTAAACGCTGTTTGGCCGGGACAATGATATCCCTGGCGTTTAAGCCAAACCCATGTCCCAACGCGCTTCCTCTGCCCAGGCTCTCTGGCCTCAACAGCCGCCAGACGGTGATGGAGGGGGGGGGCGCAGTGGAATCAGCTGTTCTGAAAACAGCTCCGCAACGGATGAACGGAAGCTCCTGCCGGCAGGTTCACGCCCGAACCTAAATTCGTCGAAAATTATAGCTAGGCAGGGGGAGTGATTCCTAATAGGTTATATAGAGCAACTTGTTTTTTAGTAACTTCACTAATTACGTGTTCATTGTTTTTGCGAGCTATTTTTATGTTGTTAAAATTATTAAACACATCACTCATAGTATTATTGATGTATAAGTTGTTTTTTTTCATTTGGTGATCTATATACGAAATATATATTGATGATAAAAACCCTATGAAAAGCCTACTGTCTAATGCACTATCAAAATGCACACGCGTTCTTTTGAAGTTTAATCTGTTTTTAAAATTGTTAAAAACCTTTTCTACTATATCTTTTGCGCGATAAGAATTTAATGCTTCTCTGCAAGTAAGATTTTGATTTGATAATATAACATAGAAACCAAAATCCTTACAATGGTTATTCATAGCATCATAGTTAATGCTTAACAAAGTGTTGTTATTTCCTACTGAAGAATTTACAATGTAGTTTTGCGATAGTCCATATTGTTTTTCTGTAAGTTTGTGTTTTCTTTCAACAAGTTCTATTAGATTTTCAATTGACTTTTTAAACTCAACCTTTCTGTTTTTTGCTCGGATTTCATTTTGATAAACATATATATTTAACGGCTCGTTTTTAGAGATTATAGTCTTGTTGGCGCTATCGTTAAATGTGTAATTCCATGCATAAGGATATTTATTAATGAATAAGTCATGATGTGTATCATAATACTCCATGTTTGTCAGGCCATCACTAAATAGTCTTCTTGAATCTTCAATAAATTCTTTGAATATGTTAATATTGCTTTTTGTAGCGATAAGAAATTTATAGTTATTTGAACACATCACGTCTATGTTGCTAGAGCTATAAAAACCTCTATCTAATACCAATTTAATATTGTTTAAATTTAAATAGTCTAAATCATGGACTAAGTTAACTAAAATTGATACATCACTTATATTGCCAGGCAACTTTTTAAAAGCAACTGGTATGCCAGATTCTTCACCAACAATCATACCTAAATTTATCTGCGGTAATCTATCATTATCCTTGTTATGCCCGTATTTAACAGATATAATTTGTTGAGAATGTGACGATATACTTGTCGTATCGCAAGACAGGTTCTCATCTTCCATACGACGACTTGCTTGAAGCTTAAAGAATGCTACAGTTTTATCTTCAGTTATTTCACTGATAGCGTTAGATATTCTGTATGGACTTAAATATTTTCTAAAAGGATATTCAAACTCTTTTGCCCAATTTTCGAACTGGTAAATTGGGTGGTGAGACTCCAATATCATAAAATAGACGACAGATAATATCACTTTAAAGGTATCAGGAAAGCATGTTGCCAAATCTTCTGTAACGCCAGTCAATTCACCCACTTGATCCAACAGATGAGAAGATCCATATCTTCTTATCTGGACTTCGAAAACTGTTTTGGTAAGTTTGGATGAGTCACCCCTTGAAATAGAATCCAGAGGAATCTGTCGAACTAATTCGTCTTTTTCTAATTTTGAAGGGTACTCGTCTGGCTTTTCTGGATGACCGCTGATTAGACGACCCAAATAGTATTTGTTTGGTAAGAATTCATTATCTTGGCCAATTCTACCGATATACAGCCGTTTGTGTCTTCCGACACCCTTGATGGAGTCCCAGTAAGGATAGTCAAAGAAGAGGTATTTCGCCCCGTTAGCCTGCTCTTGGAATTGAGCCTTCTCTGGCACCGTGTAACTAGTCATAGCTTAATAATATAGCTATTAGATTGCCTTGTCAAGTCATTTTTTGGCTTTCTCAAAGGATTTTATCATATCTAGCTATAAGCTTGCTTGAGTTTAGGCCCGAACAGACATCTCGGACATTTCGCGTGGTCTCCACATGAGGCGCGGGAAACTTCATCCGCAAGAGGGCAGAGGACAGATGATTCCTCGCGGGACCATGCCGTGTTTCCCGTCCCGTCGTGTCTTGCCGCGCAATGTTCCTGCATGTCGTGTCAAGGATATCATGAAATTATGAAACCGGATCTGGGACATCGCACAGCCCCGTAGCCCGTCTTGGAGCCGCGTCGGCCATGGCCGTGGCCGGCAGATATGCTGCGCCCCAGAGTTTTCCTGGAAGGCGGTCCCCGTCACCGCCAGTCCCCCATCACCACGAAAGGAGCCCAGAAGCACGGGTGCGAGCGGCCCCTGCCGTTCCATGGCGGCGCCCCGTCCGCCGACGCGGTCCCGTCGAGAACCGAAAGCAGCGTCCCCCGCTCAGGGGAGGGCTCGGGGACGCCCGCGCCGTCCCGGATCATGGCGAGCTGGGCGCCCCTCAGCGCCCCGGCCTTGTCCATGCCCTCCACGTAGCGGAGGCGGTAGAACTCGCGCATCAGATCCGTGGCTGAAGCATCGTCCACCGGGAGGAGGGTCGCGAGCACGGCCTGGGCGCCCTCCCGCAGGAACACCTCGCCAAGGCTCTCCACCTCCCTGCCGTCCTCGCCCTTCCTGGCCCCGGAACCGGTGTCGCAGGCCGAGAGCGCCAGGAGGTCGAGGCCTCTGAAGTCGAAGTCCGGCGACGATCTCATCTCTGCAAGGCTCAGGCGCGTCCCATCGCCCAGAAGGAGCGAGGTGCGCTCCAGGCTCTCGCTGTCGAGCGCGAAGTGGCTGGCCACGTGGACCACCTGCGCTCCCGAGGCGAGTCCCCCCGCGAACGTCCCCCTGTCGAAGTCCGCGTCCAGGAATCCGTTGCCGGAGATGATTCCCGGCCCGTCCGGGCTGCCGACTATGGCCCGGATCTCCCGTGCCACGCCCGGGAGCTCCGGAAATCCGGGCCATGCCCGGGTGACGCCCATGGCCTCCGCGGTGGCGGGCCGGCCGGCCTTGTCCCCGGTGCCACCGTCCCTCATCCTGTCAAGGGTCGATCCGCTGAAGATCGCCGTGGGGTATCGCTCGGCGAGCCAACCCTCGCCGTCCCAGAACGCGGCGGCGGGCACGTAGCGGAGCGCCCCGTCCAGCGACAGCATAACGGTTCTGGCCCCCGCCTTCTCGAGGTCGCCCGCAACCGGGCCCACCACCATGTCATAGAGCCTCTTCCCGGCGGGCCTCGGGTCGCGCCCGCGATCCCGGACGAGCTCGCGGAACTCCATGGCCAGACGAAACACCACCCTCCTCGGAGCTGCGGTCTCCCTCGTAACCAGGCCGTCCGGCGTGACCATCACCAGATACAGGGTCTCCTCGACCGAGACGGCGTAGACGAGCGCCGCGCCGGTCCCCGCGAGCCGCTCCCGGACAGCCCTGAGCTTGCCGGCAGCCGCCGGGGCGGTGCCCGTCCCGGCGCTCAGAAGCTCCGGAAGCCTCGTGAGCGCGGCCTGGAAGGCGTCACCGGCCCCGCCGGACGCTGCTCCCTCCTCCTCCTCGGCCCCGGAGGCGGCAAGCGCCGATGCGGCCCCCTCGAAAGCCCGCCACGCCGCCTCCTCGGGAGTGCCCGCGAACAGGCTTCCCCCACCCTCCGCAGGCTCCAGCCCCGGGGCACCGCCGCCCGCCGCGTCCCCTGCGGCCGTCCCCGTCGGACCCGGCTCCCTGGCGGGCCCCGCCGCTGACTCGAGTCCCCTTATCTCGTCCTCCTTCAGAAGCCCCAGCACCTCCAGCGCCTCCTCCCTCCGTCCGGCCTTCATGAGCTCGTCGAACAGGATGTGGTATCTGATGTCCACCGTGGACATGAAGCTCCGCTCGAGCCCTTCCCCCGCTTCGGCGAGGGTCCCGCGGGTCCGCTGGGCGGCCGCGACCGAGAGCTTCAAGAAAAAGATCGCTTCCCCGCGCCTGCCTTCCAGAGAGGCGAGCTTGCCGATTACGGACGCGGCCAGGGCGGCCAGCTGGTGGTCAGCGCCCCATAGCCTCACGGCCGTCTCAAGGGCCCCGCGGAGCACGTACTCCCCTTCCCGTCTCTCGCCCGCGAGCCACATCGCCTGACCCTTGTTGATCCTGCCGAGGACCGCCTTGGGGCTGTCGCGCCCGGTCAACCTCTCCTGGGACTCCAGGACCCGTTCCATGAGCTCCCGCGCACCCGCGAGGTCGCCCGCGTCGCCCGTGGCCGCCGCGAGGTTCCCGAGCACCGCCGCGGCTGCGGGGCTGTCCGGCCCCTCGGTCCGCCGGATTTCCAAAAGAAGCTTCAGGAACCCGTCGCGTGCCTCGGCGAACCGGCCGAGGCGGTGGTGGACAGCGGCGATGTTGTTCCTGACCGTCAGGACGTCAGGGTGCCCCGGCCCGAGCTTCCTTACGCGGACTTCGAGCACGCGCGAGTACAGATCCATCGCGGCGGACGTGTCTCCCAGATCGTCCAGGACCGAGGCGAGGTTGGAAGCCGCGCTGAGGGCGAGCGCGTCGTCTCGTCCCCGCGTCCTCTCGATGGCCGAGAGCGCTCCGGAGAGCGTCTCCCTGGCCTCGGCGAGCTTGCCCAGGAATACAGATCGTAGCCAAGGTTGTTCGCGGCCGAGAGCGCCTCGCGGCTGTCAGGCCCCTGGTCGCGCGAGCGGCCGGCGAGCTCTCTCTCGCGGAGCGGCAGCGCTTCGGCGTAGCGGCCCAGGTCTTCCGTGACCGAGGCGAGGAGGCTGAGGACGTCCAGGGTTTCGGGGTCGTCCGGCCCCCTGACCCTTTCGTAAGAAGGAAGCGCCGGCCCGAGGGCGTCCCGCGCAGCCGCCAGGTTTCCCAGCTCCATTTCGAGGCGGGCGAGATTCAGGCGGCAGGCGAGCGCGAGCGGGCCGTCTGGCCCCTCGGTGCGCTCGAACGACCCAACCATCTGGACGTAGAGATCCCGGGTCCCCTCAAGATCCCCCATGGAGTGCATGACCTTCGCCAGGGCGCTTACGGAGTTCATCGTGAGCCTGTGGTCCGGGCCCAGGACGGCGGCGCGCATCTCGGCCACATGGCCGTGGGTGTCCCTGGCGGCCCGAAGATCCCCCTGTGCCGCCATGACGTCGGCGAGCGAGTAGCCCGCCGCGAGCGCTTCGGGATGGCCGGGCCCCTCCGCAGCGGAGCGGGACTCGACTATCCGGGCGTAGATCTCCCTTGCCTCATCGAGGTTGCCCGATGCCGCCAGGGAAAAGGCCAGCGCCCTCTCGGTCTCCAGCGTCTCGGGATGGTCCGGGCCCAGGGCCAGCCGTGACGCGGACACCACCACCCTGAGCTCCTCCGCAGCGGCCCGTGCATCCCCCTCTCCGACGGCCACGAGGGCGAGCGTCCGCCAGGCCGAGAGAGTCTGGGGGTGCCCGCCTCCCAGTGCGTTTTCCGATCTCCTCTTAAGCATGGCAAGGGGTCCCCGCGCGTATCCCGGGCGCCCTCTCGCCAGATTCAGGTAGCCTACGGTCTCCCTTGCGAACATAGCCTCGGGGGAGCCATCGCCGAGCTCGGTCTCCAGCCGGTAGGCTGTCCGGATCGTCGCTTTCATCAGGTCCGTGTCAGTTTCCCCGTCGAGGACACGGGACCGTTCCTCGCGGCTCGCCGCGGCATGACCCTGGGGTCGCCGCCGCCGAACGATGCTCCGGCCCATTCCGCCACCCTTCCCCAGGCGTCTGCGGCCTCCCCGTGCCAGGCCGCGTTGGAGAGGTCTTCGGCTACGGCCTTAAGGGCTTCGAGTTCCTCCCCCATGGGGCCGAAGTCCCAGTACGGCCTGTAGAGCGCCGAGTCCGAAGCGGGCCCGGGGGCCGGAATTTCCGGATCCGGCTCCGGAGCCCGGCAACCCCCGAATATGGCGAGGTACAGCGCCAAGAGGGAGGCCGCGAAGACGGAAACGGGCAGGCGTCTGCCCGGAAGGTTGCCGTTATCCATCTGGAAGGCTCCTGGAGAAGCATCGGGACGTTCAGGAGACGGCCGGATGCCAACGGGATACGGGAAGTGGATGCTGGATCAGCGGATAGTCATACAGGATACGCAAAAACCATCGGATGTCAACGGGGCCTCAACGGGGAGCTCGTACTCTGCCCGCAGGACGACGCGGGACGGACCGGCATCGCTTGCCCCGCCGCGCCCCGGAGTGCCGCCCATCCGTAAGGAAATGCCTGGAGCGCCTGCGGCCTGCCCCTTCCGGTACCTGCCGGTCCAGGAAGGCGCAAGTGCCTTGCGCCGTCCTCCAGTCTCCTTTTGGCGCCCCCCCCCCCGCGAACCGCAACCCGTCCGGCGCACGCGGGATGAAGGAAAGCAACCGCAGGTAGATTAGACCGTTTACTCGGATGGAAGAATCTGGGCTAAAGGCAGGCCAGGTTGAAAAATCGTAATCGTTCACACTCCCCTCCCCCCGAGCCTCATCCATCCTCCTTGACCCCTACTCGGCTCCCGCCGTCCTTAAATCCCCCTTCACATCAACCTGACAAATCACTTGATTTAATCCACTATTCTTGTTAAGAAATAGATCAAATGGTTATATTGGCTATATTTAGCATCAATTTAGACATAACGTTATAAGTGGGTGATATCATCATCCGAAAGTCAACACCCAACAACGCCTTTCGAGCCATAAACCGAGTCCGCCGAATCCCAGGCCGGTGTCGTATCCTGACCTTCCCCGTTGCCGGGCATGGGGTTCAACGAGCTATTTCACGTTGGGGCGTCACGATTGTGTCAGGATTTTGCCCAAAGAACGGTATGATGTCCTGTCTGACCTGTGCCATGACCTGATGTCAGAGTCGAATTGCCTGATAAGGGAGAACGAGAGACTGGCTGGCGAGAACAGGAAGGTGCTCCTGGCCAACGTGGAGTCCAAGCGATTCCTCCTAAAAGCCGTGGACGCGTAAGCCGAGGGAAACAGAAACTCCTGGACATGCTTTCATTGTCCCCTGCCAGGTCCGAAATATCGACCGAGGAGATGGCCAACCAGATTGGCCGGCTGAAAGACGTGAAGGGCAAGAAGAAACGGCTGAAAGACGTGAAGGGCAAGAAGAAGAAGAAGAAGAACAAAGACTCGAGGACTTCGTCTTTGAACCCTTTGGCGGACGATCCGAGGTCCAAAGGCGTTCAGAAGAAGGCCAGAGATCTCAAGAAAGCAGGCTCGAAGGGGAAGCCCGGGGAAAGGTCACAAGCCCCACAACCGCGCTCCAATCGATGAAAAGTACATCGAAAACGCGGTGGTCCACGATGTCGAGGATCAAGTTTGCCCCGACAGCGGAGACCATCTTAGACACAACCCCAAATACAACGAATTTGTCGAGCAGCTCTACATCCCGCCCGACAGCATCATAAGAACCGTGCACAGGATCAAGGGATACCTTTCCTACAAGTGCGCACACTACCACTCCAACAGGCCGGCGGAACTGAGGACCGGACTCATGAGGCCGGCCCTTCTGGCCCTGCCTGAAGTCTTGAAATTCGGAGGACACGTCAGCTTCGGCGGTCTGAAGAAGTTTCTAGCCGCGTTTGTGGTTTACCTGACCAAGGTCTGCCTCAGCAATGCCCTCTGTCGGGTGTACGAGAGCGTGAAGCGCCCGGTCTAGAAGCTTCTCTTCGAACTTCCCGCCCAGAAGGTCGCGAGCGTGGACGAGAGCTCCCACTGGAAAAACGGAAAACTGATGTGGGTCTGGACTTTCGTAGTCGCGGCTTTCACCGTTTCGTCATATCCCAGAAACGGGCGTGCTCAGTCCTTGAGGCTGTGCTCGGCTCCGGTTATTCAGGGGTACTGGGCAGCGACTTCTGCGGGGCTTACACTCTGTTCAACAAGAAGTGCTCCGGCGTGGTGATGCGGTTGTGTTGGGCTCACCTTATTAGATCTCTGAAAACCCGACCGAGAACTATATCGGCTACAGGCGACTGTACGGGCTCAGGCTGCTGGAACTGAAAGACTAGATCTTCAAGCTCCACCACCTGCTCAAGGATGAGCCGTTTCGAATCGACCTGTTTTTCCGACTGTATTTCCGACTGCAGATCCGCGCGTCCGAGTTCTTGCGAGATGCCGTCGAAAACTCCGCTCTGAACGACAAGGAACGCGGCAAAATCGCCAAATGGATGATAAATTACGGGTATGCCTACTTCATTTTCATCTGAAATAGGGACGTGGAGCCGATGAACAATCTCACGGAACAGTCGATAAGGTACTTGGTGATTGACCCAGTTGTCACTTCCGGGACAAGAAGCGAGAGAGGACGGGACAGACTGGCCCGGATGATGACGGTAATTGCCACATGCCAAAAACGCAACGCCGGCTCCTACGATTACATTCTAAAATGCATTACGGCCTGGTGCAAAAGGGACGATCCTCCTTCCATGCTTGACCTGTAATATCCAAACCAATTGTTTATGATTGAATCTGCCTCCGAACAATTTTTCGAAGCCAATTTTTAATAATCAAGGGCATGCTTTCGATAACGGACACCGCCCTAATAAGCCATAAATCCGTCTTGAATATGTGATGGGCTATAGCTCGCGGGAATTCCGTCTGGAGGTTATTTTGAGACGGATGTGATGTCGACTGAAAGAAAGCTGAAGAAAGTTTTGAACCAGGCGGAGAGTCTTTTGGAGACGGCTTTGATCTCGCCTGACAGCCCTCGGGAAGAAGCTCCCAGTTTAGTTGCAATGAGTGCGATGGAAAGTTCTCGTAAGTCCGCTGAGAGGCATCTGGGAGGAGGGGAGAGGTAGCCGGGAGGGGGGGTGAACGATTTCGTTTGATTCTTATCGCGTACAGTTATCCAACCATCTATGTTTTTCCTTTTCACCGATTCTAATCAGTCCGCAGTTTTAACACTAAAGACTAACATTCAATCGATATCAATGATTGATTATCTGTCATAAATCATTATAGACGCTATCTCGACATGACCGTTTCATTCCAAAGCTGAAATGGCTACCCCTCCTTTACATAGGATTATTCTCCACTTTATAGATGTCGGACACCACTCACCGGACAACATAGACGGCAAGCACGTCAATCGGCATTTTCACCAAATCAATCAGGACGAAGATGATGCCGCGCAACCTTTCGACCGGCAACCAAAACCTTAACTATGATTCCACTGCGAAAACTCATCCCTCCTCCAATGAGAGGGTGAACTCTATTCATCCTTAACATCGAAAGCAACTGTATATCTGCCAAATCCTCGTCATTTCATTCAACCTTTTCTTAATCACTTTGGTCTCTAAACGGTACAGTGAGGGGTCTTCGTACTGGAATCGACTATAACCTTTTAAGCGATTTCTGGTCTGTTTCCTAACTTTCAAGTTTTCTAACTGTACGGCAGCATATGTCATCAAATTGTTTCAACCCGAAGATATTCGTTTCGTCTGTAGTAATTTCTTTTCAGCGGGCAAGTATTTATGTTCTGAATTCTTTTCAGATTATAACCGACCGGCTTAATACTACCTCCCTGAGATTGAGATCCTGGACATTCGGACTTTCAATCCCCTCGATCCTCATGGCATAGACCTATATGAACTACGTGCCGTTTCACCATAAGGGGTTTTCGGACGATTCTCATCGCTCCGTTCCCGGCCCGGCAACAGGATACCGCCAGCCACGACAGCCCGTACCCTCCCCAACACCCTCTTCCTTTACTGCCCTTACCGATCTTCACGGGGAAGCATACTCCTT
>JAISEQ010000399.1 GCA_031264045.1 Deltaproteobacteria bacterium | reverse complement strand
GTATGATGCCGGTCACCTGGGGGTCGCCGGGGGAGGCGAGCTCCCCCCCGCTCTTTATGTAGATGGGCTCCAGGGGGTCGTAGATGGCCGTGAGCAGGTTGTTCAGGGAAAGGGAGTTCATGGGACACGGGGCTTTCGCCGGGCATGGCCCGGGATGGAGGGGAGGGTTTTCGTCGGCCGGGAGCTTGACGGTCCTCCGGGCCGCGGGGCGGGGAAGGCGTCCGGATGGCCTTGAGGCGGGGCCGGGTTTCCCGGAGAGACCCGGGGGACCGGCCTGCCGGGCGGAATTCCCGGAGGCAGACGGGCGGGGAGCCGGAACCGGGGGCGCGGAAGCCCGGATGCAGGAGCCGGGGATGCCCTGAAGCAGGAGCCGGGGATGCCCTGTGCCGCAAAGTTCCGGAGCCCCGAAGCGGGCGGGCTGGTTGAGGGACGGCATGGATGGACGGGGACGGTTCGGTCCGGAAGACAGGGGCCGGCAGACTGGGAGCGGCCGAACCTCCTCGGAACCGCATGGCGGCCGGCGCGGGCTCCGTGCAGCGCGGACGGGCAGGAACGGAAGGCCGGAAGGATCCCTCCGGGCCTCCGGAAAGGTCGGGGACGGCAGTTCCGGGAATGAGGATCGGGCTGTGCTTCCAAGCGCAGAATATATCAATGCCGGGTTTTTCGCAACACGGCCCGGTCCGGACCTGGCGAGCCCGTTAGGCGGATCCCGCAGCGGTTCCGGGCCGCTTCCCATCCTTCCGCGACCTCTCCCGCGACAGCAGTCCCCGGCCGGTCAGGGCCCGTCGTCCCTCCCGGCCGGTCAGGGCCCGTCGTCCCCCCCCGGCCGGTCAGGGCCCGTCGTCCCCCCCGGCCGGTCAGGGCCCGTGCCCCCCCCCCCGGCCGGTCAAGGCCCGTCGTCCCCCCGGAGGGGCCGGCATCGCCCGTGCCCGGGCCCGGAGCTGTCCCTTTCCTTTCCCGCCTTACGGCACCGGGGATCCCGGGCCGCGGCGCCCCTGACCGGATCCGGGCCTCTCCTTTCAGGTTCCGGGCCGGCAGGGGGAGCTTCCGGGGGGGACGGCTGGGATGTCGGGGGAATTCCCCGTCCCGGCCTGTCCGGAGCCGGTCGGTAACTGCCGGGAGGGTGCCGTCTGGGCTTGACATGCCCCCCGCGTGTGCTTAGATTTCTAGGGCCGAGGGGCCCCCGCATCACAGGGGCGGGGCCGTAATCCCAGACGAAAGGCGGCCCGGGGCATTCCCCCGGGGAAATCTCATATGACCGGTGCCAGGAACCGGCCCGCAGTTCAGGGCCGGGCATTCGTGAACGACCGTCAGAAGAGGATCTTCGAGGCGGTGGTCCTGGACTACATACGCACGGGCGAGCCCGTGGCCTCCGGAAACCTCGCAGAGCGCCACTCCATGGACCTGTCGGCGGCGTCCATCAGGAAGGTGCTGCACGAGTTGGAGGAGATGGGTCTTCTCACCCAGGCGTACCCCTCCGCCGGACGCACCCCCACCGAGGAGGGCTTCCGGGCGTACGCGGACGACATCCTCGAGGTGGGGAAGCTTCCCGCCGGCCTGAAATCCCAGATCCAGAAGGAGCTCCTGAGCGCGGACTTCACCGAGGAGAGCGTCTTCGCGCTGTGCTCCAGGGTGCTTTCCAACCTCACCTCGCACATGGGCGTGGTGATGGCCCCGGCGGCGGCGGAGCTCCCGCTCCGGAAGCTCTACTTCGTGAGGCTGGGGGCCCGCCAGCACCTGGCGGTGCTCCTGACCCGGAACGGGGTCATCCAGAACCGGGTGATCCTGACCCCCCAGGACTTCACCCAGGAGGAGCTGAACGAGGTCAACGTCTTTCTCGAATCCCTGGAGAGCCCCTTCACCCTGGAGGAGGTCCGCGCCAGGCTGCTGAAGGACATGTCCGAGAGCCGCAGCGAGTTCGAGAGGATTTTCAGGAGGGCCTTCGTCCTGGCCTCCGGGGCCTCCGAGGCGCCCCCCGCCCAGGGGGAGGACCAGGGGCCCGGCATCTACATGGACGGGGAAGGCCGCCAGCGGCTCATGGATCACCCGGACTTCAGGGACGCCGAGGCGATGAGGGCCCTGTACCGCGCCTTCGAGGACAAGCGCCGTCTGGTGGAGCTTCTGAACGACGTGACCGGCGGCGGCCGCGTCCGGGTGGTCATCGGCCCTTCCGGGGAGGGCACGGACGGCCTGACCCTGGTGGCCAGCCCCTACCGCGCGGAAGGGGGGGCGGGCGCGCTGGGGGTGCTGGGTCCCCGGAGACTGAACTACTCGGAGATAGTGCCGGTGGTGGACTACGCGGCCCAGGTGCTCTCGGGGATCTTCCACAAGTAGCCCGGCGGCGGAAGCTTTCATGCGGGGAGGCCGGCCCGGCGGCGTCCGGCGGACCCGGAAGCGGTCCGGGACGTGCCGGGTCGCCGAGAGGGACGGGGCCCCGGAAGCGGCCAGGGGCAGGCGGCCCCGGGACGGGCTTCCGGGAGGGCGATTTTCACCGGGACGGGACGTTTTCTGCTATCCTGTCCCTCGCGGTTTCATTGGGCGCCCGGAGACGTCCGGGCCCCCGGGGGCCCTTCCGGCCTCCTGGCCCCGGGGCTCGGTCTCTTCCGGGTACCGGGACCGTCCGGGGCGCCGGAGGGGCCGGCGAGCGGCCCCGCGCGCGGATCGCGCCTCAAGGCCCCGGAATCACGCAACAGTCAGGAAGGACAGTTATGGACGAGCTTGAAAGGAACGGGAACGGGGACGGCGGCTTCTCCGGGGAGGACGGGTTCCCGCATGCCGAGGGCTACGACGGTCCGGAGGGCTTCGACGATCCGGAGATCCCCGTGAGGATCATCCCCGAGATCCCTTCCCCGTCCCAGGAGGCCGAGGCGGAGGCGGCCGCTTCCGGGGCGGAGCAGGAGGCCCCGGCGGAGCCGGCGGTGGACTGGGAGAAGGAGGCGGAGCTCTACAGGGAGAAGTATCTCAGGGCGCTCGCCGACAACGAGAACGCCCGAAGGCGCCAGGAGAGGGAGCTCGCGCTGGCGAGGAAGTTCTCCTCCGAGGGGATCCTGAGGGATCTCATCCTGGTTCTGGAGAACCTCCACCTGGCCCTGAGCTATGCCGATCCGGCCGACCAGGCCGTGAAGGGCCTGGCCGACGGGGTCAGCATGACGATAACCGACTGCCTGAACAAGATGGGGGACCACGGCTTCAGGGAGTTGAAGGTGGGCCCGGGGGACCCCTTCGATCCCAACTTCCATGAGGCCGTGGGCGTGGAGCCGGCCGAGGGGCTTCCGGACGGCAGCGTGGCCAGGATGATGTCCAGAGGCTACATGCTCCACGAGAGGCTTCTCACCCCCGCGAAGGTGAACCTGGTCAAGAACTCCGCCTGAGGCGCGGCGGCGCCTCCGGCGAGCCCCGGGCCGCCCGGCGGATCCCGGAGCGGCGCGGACGCGTGCCCCCTTTCCCCCCGAAGCGCCGGGGCGGCCCGACGCCGGGTTCCCCGCCGTAGTCCCCGGTTCGTGCCCGGCGGGCGGAGCTCCTGTCCGGCTTCCCCGGGGCGGGCGGAGGAGCGGCCGCGCACCCCTCGGGACGGCGGCGGGACCGTGAATGGGGAGCCCGGAAAGGCCCGAGTGGCCAGGTTCTCCGGAAAGGCGGTCCTCATGACTCCAGCCGTGGGCATCGACCTCGGCACCACGAGCTCGCGCGTCGCCTGGCTGGACGGGGACAGGCCGCGGCTGATACCGTGCCCCGGAGGGTCGTTCTCCATGCCCTCCGCCGTGAGCTTCAGGGAATCCGGAGAGGTGCTGACGGGAGCCCGCGCCCTGGACGGCGCGGTCCTGGACCCGGACAGCACCGTCCTGTCCGCCAGGAGGCTCCTGGGGCTAAGCTTCTCGGAGCGTCCCGGCCCGGCGGCCGGTCCCTTTCCCTCGAGAATCGTGCGCGGCCCAGGCGGGCTTGCGGCCTTCGGGGCTGGAGGAAGGAGGAGGACCCCGCAGGAGGCGGCGGGAGCGGTCCTGGCGGCCTTGAGGAGGGCGGCAGAACGCCACCTGGGCCGGGAGGTCAGGGAGGCGGTAATCACGGTCCCGGCGCTGTTCGACTCCGTGCGCCGGCAGGCGGTCCGGGACGCCGCGAGGATGGCGGGGCTTGAACCGAGGCTCATGAGCGGGTCGCTCGCCGCGGCCGTTGCCGCGCTCCTGCGTTCCGGCTATTCCGGGAAAGTCGCCGCCGTCTCCCTCGGCGGGGGGTTCCTGGACATCACCGTCGCGGATTTCGACGGGGGCGTCGTGGAAGTCGTCGCCGCCGGAGGCGATCTCGGCCTGGGGGGGGACGATTTCGACTCGCGGGTGGCCGTCTGGCTCCTGAAACAGTTTCTGGACTACTCGGGCGTCGATCTCTCGCGGGACGCCACGGCGATGGCGAGGCTTAGGGCGGCGGCCGAGAAGGCGAGGATCGAGCTCAGTTCGGCTTCGACGACGACGGTGGCGCTTCCGGGCATATCCGCCGACGCTCCCGGGGCCGAGCTCCGCGCGGTTCTGAACAGGCAGCACCTCCAGAGGCTCACGGAGGATTTCGCCGCGAAGCTGGCGGCGGCCTGCTACGCGGCCATGAAGGAAGCGGCGCTTTCCCCCCGCGAAGCGGGGCGGCTCATCCTCTGCGGGAACATGGCCAGGATGCCCGGGATATCGGAAGTAATCGAGCGGGTTTTCCGGCAGTCCCATTCCTGGGGCGCCGACGGGGACGGGGCGTCGGCGCTGGGGGCCGCCGTCCAGGCCGGCATCGTCAAGGGGCGGATAAGGGACCTGCTCCTGATTGAGACCCTGCCGGTCTCGCTGGGCCTGGAGGCGGGGGAGGGCGCGGTCTCCGGGCTCATTCCGAAGAACACCTCTCTTCCCAGGGAGGAGAGACGGATCTTTTCCACGGCCGGCGACGGCCAGACCAGGATGGTCCTGAAGCTCGTCCAGGGCGAGGGCCCCCTCGCCGAAAACTGCAGGAGCCTGGGCTCGGCGGAGATCTCGGGCATTACCCCCGCACCCGCCGGCGTCCCGGAGATTGAGGCCCTCTTCTTCATGGGCCCGGACGGCGTCCTCTCGGTCGCGGCGAGGGAGCTGGGGAGCTCGAGGGATCTCGCCGTCGTCATGTCGGAAGCGGGCGGGCTTCCCCCGGGCACCGTCGGGCAGCTGGCGGAGGAGTTCGGGGTCCGCAGGGCGGCGGAGCTTGCCGGGGAGGCCGGGCTCGAGGGGAAGGGGGAGGGAAGGCGGGCCGGGGCTGCGGGTCCTTCGGGCGCCGCGGGGCAGACGGCTTCCGGGGCGTCGGGTCCGGCGGGCGCCGGGGGGCAGGCGGCTTCCGGG
>JAISEQ010000276.1 GCA_031264045.1 Deltaproteobacteria bacterium | reverse complement strand
CCGCGCCGAGATGATGGTGAAGCACCAGCTGGCCATGAACCCGGGGGACGCCCGCCGCGAGATCCCCGGCATCCCCACCCGCGAGCCCGCCTTCGGGCTGGAGGCCCTGTGGATCCCCGAGGAGCGCAAGGACGAGGCCCAGCAGTTCGGCTGGACGGTGGTCACCCTCCCGTCGGTGATGGCCACGCACCTGACCGAGATAATAAGGGCGCACGCGGACGAGCTCATCTCCCGCCAGGACGTGCAGAAGCTCATAGACGGGGCGGCGCAGACGAACGAGAAGGTCGTGGAGGAGCTGGTCCCGGCGCTCCTGACCGTCGGCCAGGTCCAGAAGGTGCTCCAGAACCTCCTGCGCGAGCGGGTCTCGATAAGGGACATGCCCTCCATCCTGGAGGTCCTGGCCGACCACGCCCCCATCACCCACGACACGGATCTGCTGACGGAGTTCGTGCGCCAGCGCCTGTCCCGAGGCATAGTCCGGAGCTACGTGACCCCGCAGGGGGAGCTGCCGCTCATGACCATAGGGGCCGACATCGAGGACGGGCTGGGGCGGAGCATCACCGAGACCGAGCGGGGGGCCTACCTGACCCTCGATCCCGACACCGGCCAGCGGATACTCACCGCCGTGAACAACGGCGTGCAGGTCCTGACCGGCCAGAACCTCCAGCCCGTGGTGCTCTGCAGCCCCATGGTCCGGCGGCACCTGAGGAAGCTGACCGAGCGCTTCATCCCCAACCTGGTCGTGCTCTCGCACTCCGAGCTCACGTCCACCACGAGGCTCAAGATCATGGGGGAGGTGACATTCGCCTATGCGGATTAAGCGATTCGCCGCAAAAGATCTCCCCGCCGTGGTGGGGCTCATCAAGGAGGAGTTCGGGCTCGCCGCCGTCATACTCTCCCAGCGCGAGAACCGGGAGACCGGCGAGGTCGAGGTGACGGCGGGGGTGCGCGAGGAGGACATAAGCCCCGTGCCCCCGGAGTCCCCGCCCCCTCCCGTCCCGTCCGGTCCTGAGGGGGATTCCGCCGGAACCCCGGACGCGGGGGGGGGCTCCGCCGCCGAAGCGCCGGCCCCACCCGGGGCGGGGGGGGATCTACCGGGCCCGGCCGTACCGCTCCGTCCCGCCGGGGAGGGCCGGGGCCCCGATCCGGGCTTCGGACCCAGGCCGGCCGGACGTCCAGCGGCCGGCCCGGCCGCCGCAGCCGGGATGTACATGAGTTCCGGGGGCGGGCAGGGGACGCCTGCCGGCTCCCCGCGTGAGGGCGGGCCCCGTGTCCAGGCAGGGCAGGGCGGCGCCGGAGGCCCTGCGGGAAGCGGGGACGCGGCGGACGGTTCAGTCCGGGCGGCGGGAGCGTCGGGACAGGGATCCGCCGGTGCCCCCCGTGCCGGAGACGCGGGAGGGGCTGCCGGCCAGGGAGCCGGAGGCGCCGCAGGTTCTCCCGGTCACGGAGGTGCCGGAGGGCGCGGGTCTTCCGGGTCCGGAGGGGGGGGCGGGCCTTCCCTGGGTCCGGGTTCCAGGGTCTTTTCCGACGTCCTGGACGACGAGAGCCCCATCCCCCTGACGGAGGTGGTGTCGGGACCCCCTTCCGGGGATCCGGCGGGGGTTTCCGGGGTTCCGGGCGGTCCGGGCTTTTCGGGGACCTCCGGGGTTCCGGGCGGTTCGGGCCGGACCGGTCCGCAGTCAGCAGGCATCGGGCAGCCCTCCCGCCCTGCGGGGGCGGCGGGGGGAGGCGGTCCGGCCCTGGGCGCTTCCCTTCCCGGAGGCGTGGATCCGTCCGATCCGGCCAGGAAGCGCCCCGGCGGGGCTGCTTCCGGCAGGGGCGGCGGCCGGGAGCAGGCGGGCGCCCCCGCTCCGGCCCGAGCGCCTTCGCGCGGGTCCGGCCCCGGGTCCGGGGAAGGACCGGGTCCCGTTCCCGGCGGGGCTTCCGGCGGGGCGGGGAGGGGTGCCTCGGCCCGGTCCGCCCCCCAGGGCGGCCGTCCCGCGGCCCCCGGTCCGGGAGGCGACTTCGCGGTCCTGGAGTCCTCGCCTCCCGGAGGGGCGCAGTCGCTTCCGGCGAGGGATCTGAAGCCCGCCCGCATGCGGCCCCGCACGGCCCCGGCGGCGGGCGCCATGCTCTACCGGGACTCGGAGGCCAGGGGGCTCGGGACCTTTTCGGTGGAGAGGGGCATATCGGAGATGAGGGCCGATCTGGGCGACCGCATGGGCGAGCTCAGGGAGCTCCTGCTCGATCTGGCCCACCGCCAGAGCCTGGCCGAGAAGTGGCGGGACCGGGGCGATCTGGTGGCCCTCTACAGGAGGCTCCTGGACACCGGCCTGGCCCCGGCCTACGCGAGGGAGTTCGTGGAGGCGGCGGCCGAGAGCCTGGCCGCCTGGGGAGGCGATCTCCGGGACCAGCTCCGGAAGACCGTGAGGCCTTTCGTCAGGACCGTCCCCCCGGACAGGGCCGGGGCCAGGATTCTGGCCTTCACCGGGCCCACCGGCGGGGGCAAGACGGCGAGCCTGATGAAGGTCGCGGCGCTCCTGAAGCAGAAGGGCAGGAAGTGCGCCATCATAAGCCTGGACACGCTGAAGCTCGGCGCCGCCGAGGAGCTTCTCCAGTTCGCGCGCATCATGGGGGTGGGGCTGAAGATCTGCCAGAACCGCCAGGAGTTCGCCGAGGCTCGCGAGCTCTTCGAGGGGGCCGACCGGATCCTGGTGGACACGAGCACCAGGGACTTCTTTCCGGCCGGCGGCAAGGATCTCCCGGGCGCCCTGGCCGAGAGCGGCTCCGCGAATCTCCTGGTCCTGCCCGCCACCCACAAGAGCCAGGACCTGGCCCACGCCTGGAGGGCTGCCGCGGGACCCTTCCTCATGGGGGCTGTCCTGACCAAGCTGGACGAGACCGTCTCCCTGGGAGGGGTGATAAACTTCGCGAGATCCGTAGGACCGGTTTTTGCATACTTCTCGAAGGGGTACAAGTCGCCCGGCGACTTCGCCGCCGCCGACCCGGACGCGCTCATGGACCTCTGGCTCGCCGGGGCGCCCCCGGGGACCCCCGGACAGGGCCAGGACCCGCCCGGATGACCCGGCATCGGCGCGGGGGCACAATGCCCTGCGCGGACTTCCCCCGTCGCCCCGGGGCGAGCCTCCCCGTGCCCCCCGCCGTGACCCGCCCCGGTTCCCCGCGACGGGGACCCCGCCCGCAAGGGCATTTTTCCGTCTGCCCGGAAACCTCGGGCAAGTCTCCAGTTCCCCTTGACGCCCGGTGAGGGAAATCTGACAGGGTGCCGGATATCCCCCCGCGGCCGGGGCGCCGGATATCCCCCGGCGGGCAGGGCACCGGGCGCCCGTCCTGCCCTGCCCCCTCCCGCACCTGACCGTGCTCTGCCCGGAGGCCCCCCCCGGACCGGGAGCCGTCCGCAGGGGAGGCAATTTCTGCCTCCCGGGGCGCCGCGCTGGGCCGGACGCCGCGCGCGCGGCCTTCGCAAGGCCCACAAACGCCTCAAAGACCGCTATAATGGCAGGGGCGGACCCCGTCCGGCCCCGTCCCCCCTTTCCGTTCCCGTCCATGCCTTTCCGACTTCCGGCCCCCCGCCTTCCCGGCTCCGGGGCCGGCGCGCCTCGGGCGGAGGCGCGTCCCCGACGACTGAAGGTGTCCATCATGAGCAAAGCCCCAGACAAGCCTCGCGGGGGACCCAACTCCTCCAGCACGCCCTCCGGAATCCCCCGGTCGCCCAGGGTCATAGCCGTGTCCAGCGGCAAGGGCGGGGTGGGCAAGTCCAACCTCACGCTCGGGCTGGCACTGGCGCTCGCGAGCCTGAAGAAGAAGGTCCTCATCTGGGACGCGGATCTGGGGCTGGCCAACACCGACGTGCTCCTGGGCATCCGCACCCGCTACACCATACACGACTGGCTGAAGGGGGCGAAGCCCCTGGAGGACATAGTGATTGACGTGCCGGGCGGCATCTCCATACTGCCGGCCGCGAGCGGGATCCTGGAGCTCTCGGACATAACCCGCGAGGACAAGGAGAGGCTCATCTCCGACTTCAAGGGCTGGCGGGAGGATCTGGACTTCATGCTCATCGACACCGCCGCCGGCATCGGACAGAACGTCATCTTCTTCAACCTGGTGGCCTCCGAGCACATCGTGGTGCTCACGAACGAGCCCACCTCCATCACGGACGCCTACGCGCTCATCAAGTCCCTGGCCACCAAGCACCGCCAGACGGGCTTCTACGTCCTCCCCAACATGGTGGAGGACCTGCACGAGGCCAAGAAGGTGTTCAAGATCCTGGCGGACGTGGCCGGCAAGCACCTCCCCCAGGTGTCCCTCGATCTGGCGGGCTTCGTGCCCCGCGACGAGGCCGTCCCGGACGCGGTGCGCCGCCAGAGCCCCTTCTTCACCCTGTATCCGGCCTCCGACGCCTCCAGGAAGATCCTGGAGACCGCCCGGAGGCTCCTGTCCGTCGAGCCGCCCCCCCCCGAGAGGGCGGGGGGCATAGCCCTCCTCATAGACAGGCTGGGCGCTAGTCCCCTGGCGGTGAACTGATGGCTGTCAACAGCGGCACGTACGGTCCCGGGGGCCAGGCGCTGGGGAACTCCCGCGGCTGGAAGGGCCTCGCCATGGACGAGAGGACCGTCTACGTCGAGAAGTACGCCCCCCTCATAAAGTACCTGGCGGACCGCCTGGCCGCCCGGCTCCCCGATCACGTGGCCCGGGAGGATCTGATGAGCTCAGGGGTCCTGGGGCTCATAGACGCGGTGGAGAAGTTCGAGCCGGACCGGGGGATCCTCTTCAAGACCTACGCGGAGTTCCGCATCAAGGGCGCCATGCTGGACGAGCTCCGGAGCCTGGACTGGGTGCCGCGCGCGGTGCGCAAGAAGGCGGCCGAGCTGGAGAAGCTCTGGAGGCGCCTCGAGGCCGAGCTCGGGCACCCCCCCTCCGACGAGGAGTCCGCCGAGGCCATGGGCATAGAGCTCGCGGCCTACCACAAGGCCCTGGACGAGATCTCCGTCATAAACATGCTGGATCTGGAGGCGTTCCGCGTGGAGGGCTCCAGCGGCGGCCGCGAGAGCCTGGACCTCTACGAGATCCTCCAGGACGAGAACTCCCAGGACGCCCTGGCCGTGCTCGGCCAGGAGGAGCTCCGCCAGGTACTGGCCGAGGCCATAGACGCCCTCCCCGAAAAGGAGAAGCTCGTGGTGACCCTCTACTACCACGAGGAGCTCACCATGAAGGAGATAGGCCAGGTGATGGGCTACACGGAGTCCCGCATCAGCCAGATCCACACGAAGAGCGTGGTGCGGCTGAGGGGGAGGCTCTCGCGGTATTTCGAGCACCGCGGCCGGGGGGTCCTCAGGTCCCCCCAGGCGAAGGAGCCCAGGCCCGGCAGGAGGGGGCCGAGGAAGAGGGAAGGGGCGGCTTCCGCCCCCAGGGAGACCGCCGCCCCGGTCGCGCCGGAAACGGCGGAGGATGGCATTCCCCGGGACGCCGACGACCCCGGAGGCCCGTCCGCAGACGCCGCCGGCCGGGATTCGGCCCGAACTCCAGCCCTGGATGCGGTCCGTCCTTCACTGTCAGGAGACGCCTCCGGCGGTTCCGGAGGTGCCGAACCCTCCGGGGCGCGGGCTTCCGCGAAACCTGCGGAGGATTCGGCATACCCCGTCCCGGACTGGACAGCCGCGTCCGGACTTCCGGCGGATGATTCCGTCGGCCCCGCGACCGTCCCGGCGGATGATTCCGCCGCCCCAGCACTTGTCCCGGCGGCGGATTCCTCCGCCCCCGCGACCGTCCCGGCGGATGATTCCTCCGCCCCCGCACCCGTCCCGGCGGCGGATCCACCCGGCCCCCCGTCCGCCCCGGCCGCGGCGCCTCCACTGACGGTGGCCCCCTCGCACAGTCCCATAATTGGCGGGATCGATCCGGCCCCCGTTACCCCGAGAACGGCGGCACCTCCCCTGACGGTGGCCCCCTCGCACAGTCCCGTGAGCAGCGGGATCGATCCGCCCCCCCGGCCCGTCCACCCTCGCGTCGCGCCCTCAGCAACGCCCGATTCCGCCGGGGCGCTTATCCCTCCGGATCCGTACCTCGCCGGCGCGTCCCCGCCCGTCCCGTCCGACGGACCGCGGGAGAACGGCGGCCATGGGGATGCCGGATGAAATTTTTTCCCCGGACGCGGGCACGGGCCCAGGCATCCGCACCTGTCACCGCCGCCCGGCAGGCATCGGGACGGATGCGGATTCCTGCATGATTTCCCGATGCCGCCCGATCGCCGGGGTCTAGCCGCGCCGTCCGCGGCCTTGGCGGGCAGCAACGTTTCCTTCGGCGTCCCGTGAGGCGCGAGCGCGGGATCCGGGGACGCGGCACCGGATCGCCGTCCCCCCCGTCCACGTTCCCCTGAGCCCGTCTCCGGCGGGCCGAAAGTCGCCGGCGCGGCGCGGAGTGCGCATGGCAGAAGAGACCGCGGGCGGGCAGACGCCCGCCGCAGACGACTGGGACAGCCTCCCCCTGGAACCCGACAGTTCCTGGGACGAGATCCCTGTGCCCGTCCTGCCGTCCCCGCGCCTTTCCCGCCAGCCGCGGCCGGCGGCGCCGGCGGGACCGCCTTCTCCGCCCGCCGCTTCGGGTGCCGCGCAGGATATTTCCGGCGGACCGGCGGAGCCGGACCTCCGGAGTCCTGACGGTTTTCCGTCACGGGACGGAACCGCGTCCTCTGCGGAGGATTCTTTCGCCGCTCCCGCCGGGGAGAATTCTTTCGCCGCTTCCGTTGCGGAGGATACTTTTAGCGCTTCCGCCGCGGAGAATTCTTTCGCCGCTTCCGCTGCGGAGGATACTTTCGCCGCTTCCGCCGCAGAGGATACTTTCGCCGCGTCAGCGGCGGAGGATTCATTTCTGGCGGATGCGGCGCCGGCGGCGCACATGGAGCCGACGAGGGCTTCCGATCGTTTGGCCCCGCTCGGTGGTCCGTCGGCGGCAGACGGCTGGGACGACCCTTTTCCGGCGGACGTGAGCGCGGCCGCGGACGACTCGTTTTCGGCGGACGTCTCCCCCCCGGCCCAAGCTTCCCCAACGGCATCTGCCGTCTTGCCCTCCGCACCGGCCCCGTCCGCTTCGCCTGCCCCTTCCGGCTTTCCGGCCCATTCCCCGCCATCGGCCCATCCCGCTTCCTCCGCTTCTCCGGCTTCTTCCGCCATTCCGGCTCCCGCCTCCCCTTCCGCACCGTCCGTTCACCCGGCAGCCGCCGGGGACCCATTCCCGGCCGGCGGCGCCCCCGGCGCGCCCGACCGCGGGGACGGCGACGATCCCTTCCTCTCCGCGGGGGTCCCCCAGGAGGACTGGGCCGGTACCGCACCCGCCGGCGGAGTGGAGGAACCGCTGGAGATAAGCGGCATCGAGCTTGCCGGCGAGGATCCCGGCACCGGAGGGGAGCTTGCCGGTAACTCCGGGGGAACGGCCGGCGATCCGGACGCGGGTGACGATTTTGAGCTGGACGAGCAGGCCATACGGACCACCCTGCCCAGGCACCGCTCCGACGGTCCGGAGCCGGCCGCGACGCCTTCCGGCTCTTCCGGAGGCGCGGGCGATGCCCTGCCGGCTCCCGCGGGAGGCGGAGCGCCGGTCCCCCCGGCCCCTCCCGCCCCTGCGGGGGCACCGTCACGGGGCGGATCTTCCGCCGGCCCTCCCGGAGGTCCGGGGACGGCCGCGGACGACAGCTGGGACGCGGCGGCGAAAGATGCCGGGGAGCCTCCCGAGGGGGGTCCTCCGGCCTCCGCCCCCGATGCCGGAACCGCTCCGGAGGCCCTCGAGGCCCCGGAGGCGCCGGATCCCCAGGCGGGCCGGGAGCCCGCTCCCGGAGACGGCGGCACGCTTCTGCCTCCGCAGCTGGTACCGCTGGACGACGGCGGGGACGGAGGGGACCCAGACGGGCCCGTCCCCGCCGGGCAGCCTGCCGGGGAAGCCCCCGCCGACCCGGGCGGCACGGTGCTTCCTCCGAGCTCCGGGGTGGACAGGACCCGCTTCCTGGAGAGCCTCATGGAGGACGGTGACAACGTTCCCCAGAAGGTGGAGCTGGATCTGGACGGAATCTTCGACCAGGCCCGCAAGGAGGCGGACGAGCTCACGCCGGACTCCACGCGCACCCCCGTAACGGCCCCGCTTCCCCAGGATCAGGAGCTGGACCCGGACATGCCGGCCCCGCCCCCGGAGCCCCTGAAGGAGCCCACGGCCAGGAAGGTCTCGAAGTTCAAGCTCCTCTTCCTGGTGGTGCCCGTGGCCCTGGGTGCGCTGGGGCTCCTCTTCGGCATCTACCAGATATTCATCAAGAGCCCCCCCCCGCCTCCGGCTCCGGAGCTTGTCATATCCCCGCAGGCCCTGAGGGACACCCGAGACCCCGTGCCCGGCGAGATGACCCTGGGGCGCTTCACCCTGACCCTGGACGCCGCCGGCGGCGAAGGGCCCGCGGTGGCGGAGCTGGAGATTATCCTCCACTACCACGACACCCTGGACGAGCGCGTGATACGCGCCAACATGATCTACCTGCGGGACGTCATCTTCCGCATCGCGAAGAGCAGGGGGGCGGGCATACTGAAGGATCCCGCCCAGCGCCGCCAGCTCCAGGCGGATCTGCTGGCGACGCTGAACGATCTCCCGCACTTCAGGACCGACCAGGAGCACCAGTTCCTGACCTACGTGCAGATAAGCGTGCTTAAGAGGGTATGACGCGGGGCGGCGGCCGGACGCGCGTCCACCTTCCCGTCCGGCGTCGGCGGGTTTCGGCCGGGACGTGGCGCGCGGCCTCCATCGGGACGTGTGCCCGGCGGGGGATTGGTCGGCGGCGTCCGCCGCGCGTCGGGACGGTGCCTGCGGGTCCGCGGCGCTCCGGGCGGAGGCGGTCTTCTTATAAAGGTTCGCGGACGGCGCATTCGGCGGTCCGCCTGACGGATACGGCCTTCCCGGCCTGCCGAAGCCTGCGGCAGAAGGAGAGACGAGATGGGAAAACTGGACGACACGATAGACAGCGGACGGGCCATCGACAGCTTCGTGAAGGAGTTGGGCGATCAATTCGGCAGAAGGGACCCCGAGACGGACGCCCTGGCCACGGCGCAGCTGGCCGAGCGCTTCTTCGGGAAGGCCCTGGCCGCCGCCAGGGCCGCCCTGGCCGACGCGTCGGGCGCTTCCGCCCACCGGGACGTCCTGAACCTGAAGGGTCGCGGTCGCCACGGGAGGAACCGCCGCGTCCCGGACCTGGGGAAGCGCATAACCCGCCTGTTCAAGGAGCTCCTGCCGATCTGGGCGCTTCTGGCCGGCCTGGACCGCGGGGAGGAGACGGAGCGGGTGAAGGCAGTCATACGGAACTTGGAGACCGCCTGGAACGAGGCCGATGGGCGCCAGCTCCTCGCGGGGGCTCTGGAGGGCGCGGCGGCCGCCCTCGAGGAGGAGCGGGATCTCTGGACAGGGACGTTCGTCAGGCGGCTCCTGGCGGAGGCCGAGGCCGAGGGCCGGGAGCTCTTCGGCGGCCTCGCGTACCCCGAGGAGAAGTTCGCGGCGGTGGAGATCCTTCTGCGCAGGTACGTGAAGTATGCACTGCCCGAGCCCCGGATGACGGTGTGGAAACCGCTCCCGGGCGAGTCTCCGGAGCTGCCTGAGGTGGGCCAGATTCGCAAGCCGGACAGGGGCGGGACCCTCCAGTAGCCGCCGTCGGCTCCGGAGGCTGCCGTCTCCCCGGCGGCCTCGGTGCCCGGGGATACCGTGCCCGAAGGGAAGCCTGCGGCGCGTTCCGGCACGGCGAACGGAGCGGATGTCGCGGATGTGGCGCCGATCCGGCGGGGGCGCGGGCCTTGTCCTGGGATTCCGGCGGACGTCCCCTGCGGAGGGTCCGCATCCTCCGGCCGCTGCGCGGCTGCGGGAGGTGGCCCGGGGAAGGCCTCGAAGACGTGCGGGGATGCCCGGGTCCGCCGGACCAGCCCCGACTTTATCAGCGGTAGCCCATTGGGGGGAAGCTCTGCCCCGGTCCAAATCATTGGGCCAACGTCTGAATTATAGCCTCTGTTCGGCGGGGAAGGACTGGGGCGGAGAGCTGGCGACGGTGCACGGGGCGTCCGGTGAAGCATCCTGGGGGACGGCTCGGGCTGGCCTCCGTCCCTCCATATTCCCGGAACCGATTGGTGCCGGTTGAGCCCCAGTGAAATCAACGCGTTTTTTTCAAGGCTGACCCTCTGATTTTATTGGATAAAATCAGAGGGTTGATAAATTTGTTACGGGTTTTGATCGCGAGGTTGCTGACCGCACCAGCCGCATTCTGGGACAGGAGGAAGAGACGAGGGCGTTTTCCGGATTTCCGAAGGAGCATCTTGACTTTTGCAAGAGCCATGTCTAATTTGTATCCGTTCACGGGCCGGGCAAGCCGATACGCCGTTTCGGGCAGGACGCAAGGAGATATCCGCGACACTCGGAAGGGAAGACCTTCGAGAATCCTGGCGGGCGCTCCCCGGAAAGTCCGGAGGGTGCGGCGGCATCGGCCTCATGGAGATTCCGGGGATAAGCGTCCTCATGGTACTGGCGAACATCTCGGAGATCGGGCCTGACATGACCCGCTGGCCCACCTTGAAGCACTTCGCGTCCTGGCTGGGGCTGTGCCCCGGCTCCAAGAAGAACGAAGGCAAGGTCATAGGCGTTGCCTTGAGGAAGTTGCACAGCCCGGAATTCAGGCGCTCATCATGGCCGGGAAGTCCGTGGTGAGGACGGACATCGTCTTCTGTGAGTTTTGCCGGAAGCTGAAGACGAACGGTGGCCCCATGAAGGCACTGACTGTCGTGGCCCACAAGATCGCCAGAGTCGTCTACGTCATGCTCTGGGACGGTGCCCAGTACGACCGAGAGTCTGGGGCGGCGAGGGAGAAGAGGCACAGGCAGGCCAAGGAGAGCCTGTACGCCAGGTTCGCCGAGAAGATGGGGTACAGGCTGGTCCCCGTCGGTGAGACTGCGGCGAAGGGGGCGGAACTCGTGGCCCGGGGCGTCCTTCCGGGCTCCCAGACTTTCCGGGGTCTGAGCAGGTTTCATCTCAGTACCCCTCCCACGGCGGCCAGCGTATTATTCTATACTGTAAATTGTGCCATCCCTCGACACGGAGCGTCAACTTCCCCATGCCGTGGCTGGGTCATGTTTCATGCCTGCCCCGGCGAGCCTGTTGGGGCACCATGCCTACCCTCCTTCGGGCCCGTAAGCTCTCCCGTGAACGGACTTCTTTACACAGTAATCATTGTTTGTTAATATGGTATTGTGTTAAAAGGCTCTGCTCAATGGCATGGCGCATCAGAGCCCCCTGACGAAGACGCGTTTTGGCATTCGGCCTGGCCTTTTGCCGCTCAAAGCATATCTTTCCAGATTCTGACGGCAACATTTCCCAGATGCAAAATACAGACAGACAGACAGGCCAGATCAACATTGGTTGCAGAAACCTTGGATATTTAGGCTCGATTCTTAAGAGGCCACGACTATTATGCCGACAAGACGTTTCAATATCGCAGGTTCCTGCAACCCTTTAAAACACTACATGCTTCCGGCTTTGCAACGGATCCCGGATGTCAGCAAGATGATAGAGGGCGAATACTATTTCGTTCTTCACGCGCCGCGCCAGTCCGGCAAAACAACATGTCTGAATGCTCTAACTGAACAGATAAATTCCGATGGAAGGTATTACGCAATCACTTGCTCTCTCTATACTTTACGGAATATCAAAGAAATAGATAAAGCCATGAGCGGCATCGTAGGCCTGATAGACATGGAACTTATTGACTCCGGTGTCGACAAGCTCAGCAATCTGGCCTTCTCCTTTAAGGAAGAACACTACATAGAATCTCCTTTGTTCAACGTTAGAGGCATGTTGAGAAGTATATGTCGGTCATTGGACAGGGAACTGATAGTCTTCTTCGATGAGGCCGACTGTCTGCATGAAGATCCACTGATAACGTTTCTATCTCAGTTAAGGGACGGATATCTCAACCGTGACAAATCAAAGGCTTCTGTGTTCCCAAGGTCTATGGCGCTTGTGGGCATGCGGGACATTAGGGACTATCGGCACAGGGTCAGACCAGATGATCAGTCCGCACTGCAAGCCAGTCCTTTTAACGTGATAACCAAGTCGTTTTCGCTAGCCAACTTCGGCAAGCAGGAAATCGAGTCCCTCTACAGCCAGCACACGGCTGACACGGGACAGATCTTTGCGGGTGACGCCATCGAGCGAGCCTGGTACTGGACCGAGGGGCAGCCTTGGCTGGTCAACGCTGTTGCAAGTAATGTCATAGTCGATCAGTTCCAAAATGATTACTCCAGGATTGTCACGGCAAATGAAATCGATATTGCGGTCCATGATCTTATATTGCAAAACGCAGCGCATTTCGACTCAATTGCTAATCGGCTCAGAGAACCAAGGGTCAGAAGAGTGATCGAGTCGGTCGTTGTCGGGGCTGAATCATTTCCGAAGGGAGTTTCGGACGATGATGCAGGATACGTGGTTGATCTTGGGTACATAATACCAGAGTCTGCCACAAAAATTTCCTACAGGCCAGCCAACCCTATCTACAATGAGGTGTTAGCCAGAATTCTGTCCCGAAACATCCAGGAGTCGTTGCCAGATGACTTGGCCAGCAAATGGATGGACGGTACAAGCATCGACATGAAAGGTCTTCTCGAGGCATTTCAACTTTATTGGAGTTTAAACCGAGAAGCCATGACTGAAAATAATCGAGTTGAAACGTTAGTGCATGCCAGTATTGACGATGCTCTGGAAAATTATCGTGTTCAGCAAAAAAAGGATGAAAAAAATGTGGTTTCAAATACAATAACTGAGAAAATAGCAAAAAAAATCAGAAATGATATTACGGACCTTGCTGACGAGGCATTCGCTCATCTCGTTTTGTTCGCTTTCCTTCAAAGAGTCATGAATGGCGGTGCCGAAATCCAAAGAGAGATGGCCATGGGGAATACCAAGTGTGATATTTGTGTGATCTACAAGGACCGTTTATATCCACTGGAATTGAAAATCAAAAAAAACATGAATCTCAAAAAAAGCTATGCACAGCTGTACGGTTATATGGACAAATGCGGTTCCCATGCTGGTTGGCTTATTGTCTTCGATATGAATTTTAAGAAATTCTGGAAAGATAAAATTTCCTGGGAAGAGATAGATTACATGGGAAAGACTATCCACTTAGTTGGTTGCTGACAGCATGGAGATAGTTGGTTGCTGACAGCATGGAGAACGGAGGAAACACGGGATGGCGGCGGCAGGGAAAGACGGTCTTCGAGGCAGGGGACGCTCGACCTGAATCTGCGCGTTGCCCTTCCGGGGCCGGGTCCGGAAGGCGGCGGCGGCGGACCGGACATCCGGATATCTAGTGCGAGCTCGGGTTGTGTCTCTTGTCCGCGGCCTTCCGGTGGTCAGCCAGGAAGGCGGCCAGGCCCTTTTCGGTGAGCGGGTGGGCTGCGAGGGTCTCTATCACCTTGAAGGGCACGGTGCAGATGTCGGCCCCGATCAGGGCGGCCCTGAGCACGTGCTGGGGGCTCCGGATGCTCGCCACTATCACCTCGGTCTCGAAGGCGTAGTTGTTGTAGATGGCAACGATGCTCTCCACCAGGTCCATGCCGTCGGCGCCTATGTCGTCCAGGCGGCCCACGAAGGGGCTCACGAAGGCGGCACCGGCCTTGGCGGCGAGGAGCGCCTGCAGGGGCGAGAATACCAGCGTGAGGTTCACGGCGAGGCCATGGTCGGAAAGCTCCCTGGTGGCCGCCAGCCCGGGCAGGGTCAGGGGGATCTTCACCGCCACGTTGGGGGCGATGTCGGCAAGCGTCTTCGCCTCCGCCACCATGCCCTCCGTCTCGACGGCGAGCACCTCGGCGGAGACCGGGCCTTCGGTTACCCGGCAGATCTCCTCGATTCTGGCCGTCTGGTCGGATATGCCCTCCCTGGCCATGAGCGAGGGGTTGGTGGTTACCCCGTCCAGGAAGCCGAAGGTTGCGCAGCGCTTGATCTCTTCAAGGTTTGCGGTGTCCAGGAAGAACTTCATCGTGACCCCCATGCCGCGCGAAGGCTCGGGCGAGCGCCCGGCGGCGGACGGACGGGTTTCCGGACGTGGCCGAATCCCCGAAATGCAGCGTAATCAGGCTTAAGTAAATACCACTCGGGGATGTGGGTGTCAAGCCGCAGACCGGACGGGAGGAGGGGGGGACAACGGCCCGAACGTTTCCGGGCGTGCCCCTGCGTGTACGGAGTCTACTGGCGTACCCCTGCGTGTACGGAGTCTACTGGAGTGTCCGGGCGCACACTGCATGATCCGGCGGTTCCGGTCGTAATTGGGGGGAAAGGGACTTTCTCCGGCTCCGGGCTTTGTTGGCGGATCATAGCGAGGTTCCGGGGTCAGAGGGGGCCGCCGTTGTCCTTGGCCGCAATGGCGGCCGGGAGACGCCTGAACGCTCCGGGTGAAGGGCAGTCGGGACTTTGCCCGCCTTTGCGGGGCCCGCCGCCGGGTGGACAGCTTCCCGAATGTGGCCCCGCGCAGGTCTTTTCGCGCGGGAAGGTCGGGATCCCGGAGGCGGGAAGCCGGGAGGCGGACCGTCGCCGTCAGGCAGTAGGCTCCGAAACGCCCGGTTCGGAAAACGGGGGTTCCGGACTGTCCCGTCTCCCCCCTCCTCGTCCGGTGTAATTGGCTCCGGGCAGGATGCCGCCGCCGGATCCCCCGGTCCCGGCCCTGCCGCCGGATCCCCCGGTTCGGGACCGGAGCTGGAACTCTCCGTGTCGTGCCCCGTCCTGTCGAACTCGGGATGTCCGCCCCTCCGTGCCTGGCCCCTTCCGATGACTTGCGGCGCTTCCGCGAAATGCCGGTCGGCTGCTCAAGGCGGGTACAGGTTCCGGAGCGGACTGCCGCCTTTGACCTTCCGCTTCCGCTCCGGAGACTCAGCAGACTCTCAGACTCTCAGAGTCTCAGACTCTCGACCGGTCTCCCATTCCTTTCTGATCCGTATTATAATGGTTGGCTGACCGGTCGCCTTTCTTCGGTGGACGGTTTCCTCCCCCCAACGATTCCGCTTCTTCCCCCGGCCTTCCGACCTGGGGCTCCCGAGCTTCCAGCAGGCTTCCGGCCTGGGGTTCCTGAGTTTCCCCTCAGGCTTCCGCCTGGGGTTCCTGAGTTTCCCTCAGGCTTCCGGCCTGGGGCTCCCGAGCTTCCCGCTGCCTTCCGACCGGGTCATCCCGAGCCTCCCGAAGCTTTTCGATTCGCGGGTCCCGAGCCTCCCCCGGCTTTCCGGCGCACCGGACCCGCGCCGCCATGCGGCTTTAAGGTCGGAGATCCCGCGCTGCCGTGCGGGGTCCCGGCCCCCTTTCCCCCTGTCCCGCCTTGTCGGTCGGCAGGTTCCCCCCGTATAATCCGTGCCGGATCCGGCTCGCGGCCCACGGTTTCCCCGGCTGTCGCCCGGAGCCTGGATCAGTCCCCCGCATCCGTGGAGGGATCGGGTAAAATCTATACGGATCGGGTAATTTTTACCCGGAGGCCGGACGATCGACCGGGGACGACGCCTCCGCGATCCGTGCCCCGCAGGAACTTTTCCCGGCGGGGCCTTGGCGAGCATATTGCATTCGTTTACTGGGATCCCCCCCATCCGCCGGCCTGCCAGGTGCCGGACTCACGTGCCAGGCGGGGCGTTCCCCGCCCGAGGAGCCTCATGACTCACTCCGAGACCGGGGCCGCTGGCCCCGGGGCCAGGGCCCTCGCCCTCCTGAGGGCCCACAAGAAGATTGCCGCCGTGGTCGTCCTGTTCGCGGGGCTGACCGTCTTCCGGCTGGTCTCCGGACAGGCAGCCCCCCATTCCGGAGGCTTCGGCTCCGAGGCAGTCTACGTGGAACTGAGCCGGGCCGACTTCGGGACCGTCCGGGAGCTCGGTCTCTACTACGGGACGCTCTCCGCCCCCAGCCGCTTCTCGCTCGCCCCCAGGGTCGGGGGGGAGCTCCGGGAGATACTGGTGGACATAGGCGACCGCCTAGAGAGCGGCCAGGTGGTGGCCGTCATGGACGATGAGGAGTTCCGCCTGGCCCGCGACCGGGCCCAGCTGGCCGTCACCCTGGCGGAGGCCCAGCTGGCCGAGGCCTCGGCCAACCTGTTCCTGGCCAGGAACGACATGTCCCGCCAGGAGAACCTCTCCCGCAAGAGCGTGGTCGCAGCGAGCGAGCTGGAAGCCGCCGAGAACCGCCTCCGCCAGGCCGAGGCCCGCCTGGGCGTGGCCGAGAGCCAGCTCGCCTCCGCCGGCAACCAGCTGGCCGACGCGGAACTGAAGCTGTCCTACACGAGGGTGACGGCCTCCTGGCCCGCCGGGGACTCCCGCTCCCCGCTGGCAGCCCGCTCCTCCCCGGGCGGCCCCCCCGCTGACTCCGCTGCCGGCCCTTCCGCGGCTCCCGAAGCGGTCGGTCTCTCCGCCGCCCTTTCCGCGGCAGACCCCTCCGTTGCCGCAAACGCGGCAGTCCCCTCCTCC
>JAISEQ010000255.1 GCA_031264045.1 Deltaproteobacteria bacterium | reverse complement strand
TTGTAGTTCATGGAATCGACTGCTTGTAGTTCATGGAATCGACTGCTTGTAGTTCATGGAATCGACTGCTTGTAGTTCATGGAATCGACTGCTTGTAGTTCATGGACTGTCCGGCCTGTCCGGTTTCTCCGGGGGATTTCTCCCGGTCGGCGGCGGAGGCCCCGGTACGGGCGCGGTCCCGCGTCTTCAGTTCCGTGACCTGCGCGGCACGGTCCCGGTCCGCCGGTCCGGGAGCTGAGCGGGGTTCCCCTGCACGGCCCTGCCCCGCTTCTTCCCCGCCCCGCCCTTCCCGGCTCGGCCCTGCCTCTTCCCCGCCCCCCTGTCCGGAACTGGCCTGCACTTGCCTGCGCCTGCCGACGAGCCGGGTCCGCCTCTCCGTCCCGGACCTTACGGGTCAGGGGCGGCTCCGCCGTCCCGGGACCGGCCTTCCGGGGCCTTCCCCGGAACTGTCCCGGCACAGCGCGCCCGGCGGGCGGAGCGGACGGGATCGGCACGGATTCAGGCGGGCCGGGGGCATGCCTCCGGGCGGGAAGGCGCGGGGAAGGTGCCCGGCACCGGAGCGGCCGGGGCGCGTTGCGCCGTCCCCGTCAGAACGCCTGGTACCCGGAGAGGTAGTCCTCCAGGCGGCGGTCCAGCTCCTCCTGGCTCACGGCGGAGGCGTCCTGGGGTCCCTCCACGGCGGCGTAGTAGTCGCCCAGGGCGGTGTCGGCACGGCCGGTGCCCTCCTCGCCGACCCTGAAGACGAACATCGCCCCGGTGCCCAGGTAGTCGTCGTCCTCGCCGGGGTCCAGGACCTGGCGGCGCACCACGCCGGAAGGCACCTGGAAGCGACCGGCCTCCTTGCCCTCCAGGAAGCCCTTCATGAACTCTATGAAGATGGGCGCGGCCGTGCGGCCTCCCTGCTCCCCGCCGCCCAGGGTGGTGCGTGTCTCCCGGCCGACCCAGACCCCGCAGGTGTAGTTCGGGGTGAAGCCGACGAACATCGCGTCCGCCTGGGAGTTGGTGGTGCCGGTCTTGCCCGCCACGGGGATGCCGCGGAGGGCGGCCCCGACCCGTGCGGCCGTCCCCCGGGTGGCGACCCCCTTCAGCATGTCCACCATGATGTAGGCGGTCTGGGGGGATATGGCCTCGGTGAAGTAGGGCTGGGGGGCCAGAATGGGTCTCCCGAAGCGGTCCTCGACCCGCGTTATGAAAGTCGGCCACACCCAGGAGCCCAGGTTAGGGAAGGTGGTGTAGGCCTTGGTGAGATCCAGGAGAGTCACCTCGGAGGCCCCGAGGGCCAGCGGCAGGACCGGCTGGAGCTCGGTAGTGATGCCCATGCGCTTGGCGTAGTCTATGACCGTGCGGGGGCCCAGCGCGTCGCAGAGCTTCACGGCGACGACGTTCACGCTCATCTTCAGCGCGTCGTACAGGGTGAGCGCCCCCGAGTGCCCCCCGGAGTAGTTCTTGGGGCTCCACATGCGCCCCCCCCCGTCCGGGTAGCTCACGGGCACGTCGTAGACGACCGACGCCTCGGTGTAGCCGTTCTCCAGGGCGGCCGTGTAGACGAAGGGCTTGAACGAGCTCCCGGGCTGGCGCTGGGCCAGGATCGCCCGGTTGAAGTCGGAGTTGCCCACCCCGTCTATGCCGAAGTCCCGGCCTCCCACCATCGCGAGCACCCGTCCCGTGGAATTCTCCAGGAGCACCAGGGCACCCTGGATCTCGGGCGGGGGGGCCGTCTCCAGGTTCCAGACGCCGGTGGAGGGATCGCGGTCCACCGCCCTCACCATCACGAGATCGTTCTCGCGGAAGAAGGCGGCGGGACTGCGCTTGCCCGCTATCCATGAGCTCGCCGAGGCCGGCATGAACCCCGTCTCGTTTCCGATGGAGAAGAAGGTCCCGGGCCTCTCCGGGTCGTCCGAGAAGCCCCTGACCAGCGCCGCCGGCTCCTGGTTCGGGAGAAGGGGGCGCCTCGCCAGGCTCTCCCGGCTGCGCTTGAAGTGGAGGGCCGCCTGGTGCGGATCGAGGCGGGCCAGGACCGGGCTCATTCGCTGCCGGCGGGCCAGGCTGTTCAGCCCGTTCCGGACGGCGTCCTCGGCGCGGCGCTGGACGTCCAGGTTGAGCGTGGTCCAGATCCTGAGCCCCCCGTTCAGCACCGCCTCCGGCCCGAACTCCTGCATCAGCTGCTGGCGGACCACCTCGGAGAACATGGGCTCGACTTCGCGGTAGTGGTTGGGGGTCCGGACCAGGAACCTCAGGGGGGTCGCCAGGGCGGCCAGGCCCTCCTCGGTCGTGATGTATCCGTTCGCGTGCATGCGGTTCAGCACGTAGCGCTGCCTGTCCCGGCTGGCCTCCGTGCCCTCGTGGGCCCTGAGCTTCCCGGGGGCCTTGACCAGCCCGGCCAGCATGGCGGCCTCGGCCAGGTTCACGTCCCTTATGGACTTCCCGTAGTAGAGCCTCGCCGCGGACTCGACCCCGTAGGCTCCCCTGCCCAGATAGATCCGGTTCAGGTACAGGTGCAGGATGTCGTCCTTGGAGAGAAGCCTCTCCGCCCTCCAGGCGAGTATCATCTCCTTGAACTTCCTGTCGAAGGTCTTCTCGTTCGACAAGAGGAAGGTCCGGATCATCTGCTGGGTGATGGTCGAGGCCCCCTGCACCGTGTGCCCCGCCCGGTAGTTGGCTATGACCGCCCGGCCTATCCCGAACAGGTCCACCCCCTGGTGCTGGAAAAACGAGCTGTCCTCCGCCGACACGAAGGCCTCCACGACCGCCCGGGGGATGAAGTCCAGGGGCACCACCAGGCGGTGCTCGTTGTAGACCTCCGCCATCGGCCTGCCGTCCTCGGTCATGATGAAGGTCACCGTGGGCGGCTGGTAGTCCCTCAGGCTCGTGAGGGGCACCCCGTCCAAGTCCTGGCTGTACATCTGGAACACCAGGAGCACGACCGCGACGGGCCAGAAGAAGAAGGGCGCCAGGAAGAAGTAGAAGCTCAGCTCCCTGGGCACCCACCCCTGCGGGTGCTTCCAGGGGCTCAGCTGCGGGGAGGCGGTGTTCTGGTCCCCCGCCGTGGAGAGCTCCACCTTGTTGCCGGGTCTCACTTGAACCTCAGTCGGGCGCCCCCGGCTGGAGGGGGCGGCGGTTATGCGCCGGTGCCCGTCGGGCGGGGCCACGGGCGGGAAGCCGGAGGCCGGGGCGCTCAAGGCCGGGTTCCGCGGGGAACCCGGCACGGGTCGGCAGGGTCACGGGCGCCGGCCGGGTCCGCAGGACCCGGGGAAGCGCGCTGACGCGGGAGAAGGCGGCCGGAGGGAGGCACCGGGGTTCCGGCAAGCCCCCCGAAACCTGCGGGGACTGACCGGGCGCGGCGTGGCCGGCGCATTCGGGACCGTTTCGGGTCCCGGGACCTGCAGTGCCCCCTGCAAGAATCGGGCCCCGGAACAGGAGGCCCTCCCTCGCCCTTAAAACCGGCCGGGAAAGCCCTTTGCCGGGCAAGCCAGCCGGACACTGGCAGACCCGCCGTGCCGGGGAAGACCGCCGGACGGGCAAGCCTTCCATGCCGGGAAAGCCCGCCGGACGGGCAAGCCCTCCATGCCGGGGAAGCGGGGCATATCGGCACGGGCGGTCCGGAGCCGGGTTCCGGCGGCTCACTCAGGGCAGGGCGCGGGGAGATGCCCGAAACGCCATGGAAACGCCCATGGAAAGCCGGTCTCCCTGAAGTCAGGACAATCCCCGGGCTCCCCCGGCCGTCCCCGCCCTCCGGAGGCCGCCGTCCGTTCCGGCACGGATGTCCTGAAGCGTTTATTTTACACCGAGCTTCCCCCCGTTTCCACACCTTGACGACCCCCGGCCCGGCCGTCCCGGAACATGGCCGCGCGAAGGCACGGCAAACTACGGAACCGTCCGTGCCGTTTCCCGGGACGCCTCCCCGACCTCGCCCGTCGTCTTATCGCCGCCTGTTACCCGGTGACAGCTCCGACGCACCTCCCGGACATGGCCGCCCTGTCGGCGGGCCACCCTGCGGGAGCGGAGCGGACGGGACGCCGCACAACATCCGTCCGCCTCCCCGGCCGGGCATGGCGGGCGGATCCTGCAGGAGATTCCGTGCGCGGCACAAGTGCGAATTGGCGGGCTGCTACTCCGTCATGTTGGATTTGCCGGTTAGAGCATTTCTTGCTCCGTCCGGGTCCCCGAAGCGGAGGGCCAAGCCCGGAAGTCACGGAGCTTCCCCGTGTCCGTGTGCCGGCAGGGACCGGAGACAGGCGGACGCTCCAGATGTCCCGGAACGCGCGACGGCCGGGAATCGTGGAGGAACCCGGGCCGGGGCCGCCCGGAAGGTTACGCCGGTTCCGAAGGCGGTGTCCCTTGACCCCGGCGGTTTGAGCGGTGT
>JAISEQ010000247.1 GCA_031264045.1 Deltaproteobacteria bacterium | reverse complement strand
TCGATGTGCGTATGCTCCTCCAGCCTCACGGCATCGAGAACCTCCAGGTAGATTGGCCTCACCGCCGCCGAGGCCTGTTTCAGTATCTTGTTGAGGCCGCCGAGGCTGATTGTTATATCGTAGGAAACTTTGAGATATTCGACCAGGGCCCTGTATCCGTTCACGGGTAGGCCGCCCAGGCCACGGAGGTAACCTGTCCTTGAGCTGGAGGAAGGCCGCCCTGGCCACGGAGGTAGCCCGTCCTGGAGATGGAGGAAGGCCGCCCTGGCCACGGAGGCAGCCTGTCCTGGAGCTGGAGGATGTCGCTCTGGCCCCGGAGGCAGCCTGTCCTGGAGCTGGAGGATGGGCGCTCTGGCCACGGAGGCAGCCTGTCCTGGGGCTGGAGGAAGGCCGTTCTTACTCTGGAGGAAAGTCGTCCAGGCCCCGGAGGAAGGTAGTCCGCGCCACGGCGGAAGGCCGTCAAGGCCCCGGAGGAAAGCCGTCCTGCTCCAGGAATAATGAAGATCTTGGTCCTGCTGTAGGTTCCCCCGCTTTCGTCTGTGAACAGATACTCTGTTGACAACCCTTTCCGGCAGTTTCAGTCCGATACAGGACAGGGGCAGTTCGCGCAGCGAAGCCGGCAAGCCGTCTTCCCGAACCTGGACGACTCCCCCAGTGAGCGTGAACATCTGCAATCCGATCCATTCGAGCTGATTTTATGATATCCTTATACCTTCAATATTTTACAGACCAGACATGTATTGCTTTCATTATGAAAACATGTTAAACAATTAATTGAAGTTTCGGCAGTCGGTTATAATTTCCAGCCACCATCGAACCACCGAGCAGGATCAAAATCCGTTACGACACATTTCCGTTTCATACCGGTCTCCCATTACTTCATTTCTTGAAATTCAACCCTTTCCGCTGAAACAGCCCGACAGAGCAAATTGACAAAAGTTAAAGCACGGGAATTCTTCATGTCCGACATTATAAGCCAGATAAACATGCGTCATATAAGAAGCTTCAACATCGCAGGAGCCTGCAAACCTTCTGAACATTACATGCTACCTGCCGTCCCGCGCCTTCCGGAAGTAAATGACTTGATAGACGAAAAATATTATTTCGTCATTCATGCCCCACGTCAGTCAGGTAAAACCACCTGTCTGAAAATCTTGACAGATACAATTAACTCTGACGGTAAATATTACGCGTTCTGTTGTTCCCTGGCTTCTCTGAGTACGACCGTTGACTACAAAACGGCCATGGGCGAAATCGTGGACGAAATTAACGTCGGACTCATTTCGTCCAAGGTTGACGAAATCAGAAAGCTGGCTTTCACCTTTGACTCCAGACACTACATGACAAGGCCGGTCATCAAGATACGGCTGATGTTAAATGAACTGTGCCAGACACTGGACAGGGAACTGGTTATTTTTTTCGATGAAGCCGATTGTCTCCATGAAGAACCCCTGATAAAATTCCTCTCCCAAATCAGGAATGGCTATATTGACCGTTCGGATTCACCCGGCACAAGATTCCCGAGATCGTTGGCCCTTGCAGGCATGCGTGACATAAGGGATTATCTTACCAAAATCCGTCCGCAGGAAATGTCCAAAGGGCCTGTTAGCCCTTTTAACGTGAAGGCGAAATCGCTTACTCTGTCCGACTTCACTCTGGAGGAAATCAATACCCTTTACAGCCAGCACACGGCTGAAACTGGACAAGTCTTCCAGCCCGAAGCCGTTTACAGGGCATGGTACTGGACCGAAGGCCAACCCTGGCTGGTCTGTGCCCTGGCTCAAAATGTCATTGTCCAGCAGTTTAAAAACGATTATTCCAAGACCGTCACGGAAGATGACATTGACCGGGCTACCCAGGACCTCATTCTGAGTAACCCGACCCATTTCGACTCTCTTATCGAACGGCTCAGGGAAACAAGGGTCAGAAAGGTGATGGATTCTGTCGTTATCGGATCAAGTTTTTTCCCTGACGAGGTCTCAGATGACGATGTAAAATACGTAACCGATCTCGGTCTGTTAAAACCCGGCTCCCACGCGCGTGAATCACTTAGGCCTTCAAACCCGATTTACGGGGAACTGATCCTCAGAGCATTGACGAGCAATCTCCAGAAAAAAATTCCTGATGTCCTTACCAGCAAGTGGATGGACGGGACAAGTCTCGATATGGATTCGCTTCTTAAGGCATTTCAAATCTACTGGCGTGAAAACTCCGAAGCCAAAACCAAAACCAGGACCAAAGCGACAGAACTGGACAATCTGCTTAATGACACCGTAGCTAAGGCGCTTCAAAATCATGTGATCACAGACAAATACATGTTGCATGAAATGATTGTCAATAACATCAAAGATCAATTAATCGATGTGTCCAGTGAAACTTACGCCCACCTCGTATTGTTTGCTTTCCTTCAGAGAGTTCTGAACGGCGGGGCTGACTTCATTCAAAGAGAATACGCCTTGGGGATGACAAAATCAGATATCTGCATAAGTTACAAAGATGTCCGTTATCCGCTTGAAATCAAAATTAAAGGAGTAATGAGCCGTGAGGAAAGTCTTGATCAACTGCTCGGTTATATGGACAAATGCGGCTCCTCTGCCGGTTGGCTGATTGTCTTCGACAGAGATGTCATGAAATCTTGGGAAGAAAAATTGTTTTGGGAAACCATGGACCGTAATGGCAAGACAATTCGTGTTGTCGGTTGCTGACCGTAACGATCTGAACTGTATGTTTTTCCTGATGCTGTTGATGTTGTTGAGATTCAGGCATCAATGAATTTTCATCTGTTGCTTTCCCGCAAAATTTCAATATAGAGAAACCAGGATCCGCTCGGATGCCATACCCGATATCGGAACAACATTTCGGCCAATCATCCATATTTTGAGACTTCATTCCAGAAACGAAACTTATACCATATGGAGAAAACATGAACGGAATTAAATTCTTAGCTGAACGTTGAAATATTAAATCGTTTAAGAATCAGCCTTGTCTTCATTTATGGCTGTTTCCCATTTTCACTTAAAACAGTTTCCTTGTTTAAATTCACGGAAGTTTCCTGTTTTCATCCCGTATCTTTTGTTCGTTTTGAATTTTTTGACTTATAGACTGAGCATTGACTACCATATAAATTGGCAGATAGAACGCCATTCCTAGACAAATGCCGAATATTGGAAAATACATCCAAAGAATTATGCTTTTAACAGTCATCTCAAATTCTGCATATTCGAAATAATATAAAAAAGTGGCAAGTATGCCGACTAATGCAAACGCCGTCTGTATCTTTTGCATTGTCGTCATCTTATGTTCAATTCTGAATTGCTTGCTGACTACAGTTTTTATAAAAAAGAGAACAGCTCTCGCGAAATAATCACCTCCGTAAGATGCAGCCGCAGTACCTATCGCCAAAAAAGCCAGCATCATAAAAATGCTGAATACCAGAGTCCCTAAATTTTTCCCGTTCAAAACCAAAAGAACCTGATTGTCTTGTGCAAAAGCCATTGAAATCAGAACAGCAATACATAAACCGGATAATAATGATAATATTGCTGTGAAGATATTGCTAGAACCTTTGTCGGAATCACTTTGTGCGCGACAAAATAATTGAGCTATGATATTGAAAATAATGTTGGCGAGCGCTAATCCCAGCCACGAATACAGCAAAATCGAAAAAGTGTCCATGGTTTCCACGGTTCCCTTCAAAAAAATTTTCAGCGGTTCATCATCCACGACCGGTTTGCGGCCGCAGGCGCTCTGCTTGATATCCGTTCACGGCGATGTCCGTCTGACCACCCGCCGGCCTGTCCCCGGCCCGGACGGCTGCTCCCCCTGGCCCGGTAAACGCCTGCCGACGAGGCCCCGTTCGTCCGGCCAGTCCGGTATCGGACGCCGCGACAAGTCCCGGACCGACCCGGCAGTCCCGAAATGTCCCGGAATGTCCCGAAAAGTCCCGGGATGTCCCGGAATGTCCCGAAATGTCCCGGAATGTCCCGAAATGTCCCGAAATGTCCCGAAATATCGCGAAAAGTCCCGACATGTCCCGACATGTCCCGAAAAGTCCCGGAACGTACCGGAACGTACAGAAACGTCCCGAACGGTTCCGCAGGCGGACGCCTCCCGGCAACGGGCAGGCGCCTCCGGGAAATTCCCGGCTCTCCGGCTCCGGCCCGGGCCCGCGGGTGGGCTGCCGTCAGTCGAAGTTCACGAGCACGGCGCTGCACAGGTCGGCCTGGCCAGGAGCCTTCAAGACCAGCCCGGAGCCCCCGGCGGTTATCTCGGCGGTTCCCCCGACCGAGGCCTTGAAGTTCTGCTTGAACTCCACCGCGGCGCTGCCGGACCCCAGCTCGACCGAACCTTCCTTGCCGGTGAGCGTGGCCTTCCCCCCCTTGAGCGTCAGGCCCGCGCTGCCGCCTCCGGCGAGGCTCGCGCCGTCCGAGTCGAGCACGGCGGATCTGTCGGGGGTGTCCCTCATGCTGGCCCCCCCGGAGCTAAGCTCCAGCCGGCGTCCGGCATCCTTGCCGGGCCCGGGCGAACCGGCGGCGTCGGCGCCCTGGAGGAGGAGGAGGGCGCCCGCGGGGTCGAAACAGCACATCCTGGCGGCTGAACCGGCCCCCGATCCGGGCAGGACCTCCACGGAGATGCCCTTCTCGGCGGGCGCGAAGCCGTCCAGCTTCACCATGCTCCGGAGCGCGTCCGAGACCCCCCTGTTCTGCGGGACGATTTCGGGGACGAAGGTGTTGGGGCCCGAGGCCAGGCGGACCGTGCGGGGGCTCTCCAGGGTCACGAGCCCCGTCGCCGTGAGCGAGAGCTCCTCGCACAGGGTCCGCACGAGCTTCCCCCGCAGCAGAAGGGCGCGGGACTCCCCGAACGATCCCCCGGAAACGCTCCCGTCCTCCATGGCCGCGAAGCTGTCCCAGGCGGGAAGCGCCCTCAGCTTCGGGAATCTCAGCTCGTCCCCCATCCGGTTTTCCCCGCCCGACTCGAGAACCAGCGGGCCCCGCGCGGAAAAGGTTCCGAACCCCTCCGACAGGAGGGAGACGTAGGACGAGCGGTCGCGTATCGACACCCCCGTCGCCGGTTCCGACTGGTTGGAGAATATGGTGACGATGCTCGCCACCAGGGTGGCCATGTCCACGCCGGACGAGATGTAGGACGAGGTGTTCCCGCCCGACGCGGTCCTGGCCGGGCCCATGAGGAGGATAAAGAGGCTGACCAGCCCCTGGGCGCTCAGGAAGTTCACGGGGGGCTTGCAGGTCCAGACGGAACCGGCGCCGTCGTCCCCGGCATCCAGGGAAAAGAGGTTCGTGTCGGGAACGCCCACGTCGGCGTCCAGATGGAGCCAGTCCGCCACCAGCCTGTAGGTGGCCACTATGGCGGGGACCCCCACCTCGACCAGCCCCATGGCCACGGAGGCGTACTTGAAGCAGTCCGAAATGCTTCCCCTGTAGTTGTCCTCGGAAAACCGGTCCTTCGCCATCGATACGATCATGTCCGTGAAGCCCATGCCGTCGTACTTGCCGGCCCCGTCGTCCGCCGGCACCGCCCCGTCGTGGGCGTCGGCCACGGCGCCCGCCACGTCGGACCCGAGCTCCAGCGCGGTCGTGGCCGCGGCCATGATGCCGGCCAGGTTCATCATGCCCGCGTCCCTCCTGGCGTCTATCTCGTAGCTGAAGCCCGCCCCGTTGGCCGAGGACACCACGCTGTTCACGTTGTAGACCACCGTGTTGAGGTCGGCCGCCTGGGCATGGAAGGAGGCCACGGTGGGCGATCCGGCGGTGATGGCCACCGTGCCGCCCCCCGCCCCGCTGGTGAGGGTCGCGTGCTGCTTGTCTTCCGTCTCCCCGAACATCAAAGACGAGCCCCCTCTGGTCGAAAGCCCGGACATGGGCGGCATGGCGGAGGTGACGGGCGACCCGGTGGCCGCGTCCGGGACGGCGCCGGTTATGACGGGCCTGTCCGGGTCCCCCTCCTCGAAGGCCATCACCACCTCAATCCCCGGCGAGAGCGGGAAGTTCTGCCCGTAGCCGGCCCCCACGTAGGGCTGGGCCATCCTGATCCGGTGGCTGGCCCTGCCCCCGGCGCGGGCCGCGAGCTCCTGCGGGAAGCTCACCCTGTAGCGGCCCGCCCAGTCCATTTCCGGCATCCCGGAGGTTCCCCCCCCGTCTATCCTGGCGGTGACCCTTCCCGGCTCCGGGGCCGCGACGGACCGCTTCGGGCGGAAGGTCCTGTCCGCCCGGCCCAGGATCAGCCGGTGCGTCAGCCCGTCCCGCAGCGGGGGTGCCCCTGAAGGAGGTTCCGGGGAAAGCGTTCCGGCGTCCACCCCGAGCCTTCCCGCAACCGCCGCAGACTGGCTCCCCTCAAACGAGCTCGCGGCCACGAGATAGCGGCCGTCAACTCCCGGGCCCCGGACCTCCACGGTGACGCCGGCCATGAGCCCCGGCTCCCGGGAGAGGGCCGTGAGCCTCTCGCTCGCCCAGAGCTCCTCCTCGCTCCGGATTGAGCAGAGGCGTCTCCCCTCGGCGTCCGTCCTGAAATTCTCCCCGTAGACGTAGATTTCCCCGGAACCCGCCGCGGAGACGCCGGCCTCCGCCTCGAGGTTCCTCGCGGGCCTCCTCCAGTCCCAGTCGCGGAGCCGCACGGCGGCGGCGGGCACCCTCAGCTCCGGGGAGAGCCCGAAGATCCGGAGCGTCCCCGGTTCAGCCGAGAGCCCCGAGGGCGCCGCCGCGAGGAAGACGGCCCCGCTCCCCGCGGACCCGTCCCGCAGCTCGGGGAATCCCGAGTTCCCGTCGCGCACCACGGCGGTCTCGGCATCCCCCGACTGGTCGAAGGACAGCGACAGCCCCTCGCGCTCGAGGGTCCGCATCACGAAGTCCAGCGAGTCCTCGCGGTGCTGGAAGGTGAACTCCCTCTGCGGGGAGTTTCCGGCCCCTCCCTCGAAAGACAGGTACCCCCGGGGCAGCCCCGAGGCCAGGGCGGCGTCCTCCGCCGCCTCCCCGGGCGTGTTCCCCAGAAGGACCCGGCTCCGGATCTGCCCGCGCATGACCGAGAGCTCGGGCTCCAGGCGGATCTCCGCGACCCTCCATCCGCCCGCGATCTCGGCCCCAGCCCCCGCCCGCGTTATCACCCCGTGCCAGCGCCCCTCCCGGACGTCGGGGCCGCTCCGGCCGCCCCCCGAACCCCCCGGGGACATCCCGGACCCGCCGGTCCCGGAAACGCCAGCCGTCCCGGAAACCCCGTAAGCCGCGCCGCCCGCAGGCGGCAGGGAGCGGATCGTGAGGAGGCCCCGCGTTCCGCAGACGGCGGAGAGGTCCATGGGCGGGCCTCCGGGCCTCCGGGCCCTCGCGAGAGCGGTCACGTCCAGCCGGTACAGGGCGTTCAGGGCCGAGACGCCGCGGAAGGAGACGACGGTCCACTCCAGATCGGGGGCCGCTTCAAGTTCCAGCGTGAAAGGGGCCCGCCCGTCGTCCTGTCCGCCCGTCCGAGATGCAGTCCTCTGTATTTCGCTCATCTGAGATTCCCCCTTCCGCAGCCCTGCCCTGTCCCCGGCACGATCATGAACTTCTTCAAACCAAAACCGGATGAACTTCAAACCAAAACCGGATGGAACTTCAAACCAAACCCGGATGGACCTCAAACCAAACCCGGATGGACCTCAAACCAAACCCGGATGGAACTTCAAACCAAAACCGGATGGACCTCAAACCAAAACCGGATGGACCTCAAACCAAACCCGGATGGACCTCAAACCAAACCCGGATGGACCTCAAACCAAACCCGGATGGACCTCACGGTCTTCACGGACATCGAAAAAACGCGGTGGTCAAAGGAAATGCCCCTGCCGACGGCATGACTCTCATCAGAAAGCGAAGAGCGGCATGACGCCTGCCGGGTCCGCCGGTACCGCGGGGCGCGGAGTCGCCAACTGCGGATGCGCCGCGCGGCCGGCACGCGTTCCCCGTCAGCCCAGCTTCACCAGAGTGCCCTTGATGTCGACCTTCAGGGGATGGGCGACCTTCAGATCGGTCGCCGACAGTTCCAGGGACCCGGGGCCCGCCTTGAGCCTCATGCCCTGCTGCATCTTGATGTCGATGTCCCCCGAGCCGGCGATGCTGAGCGCGGTCCCGTCCCCCGCCTCGAGCGTGGAGACGCCGTCCTTCAGCGTCAGCGAGAGCTTGGACTCCGCGGAGAGCTTCGTGCCCACGCTTTCCCCCATGACCAGGTTCCGGTCCTTCGCGTCCTGGAGTATCGCCCCGTCGGCGGAAAGCACGAGCCGCCTGCCCCCGTCCTTCCAGCTTCCGGGCGCCGCCTCCCCGCCGGAGAACGTCCCGTGCATGAGGGTCACCGCCCCCGCCTCGGATTTGGCGAGCATCCTCGCGACCGGAGGGGACGCGGGGGCGGGGGCCGCGGGAGGCAACGGGGGGACGGGAATCTCCTGGACCGCCAGGACGTCCCCGGCATCGGCGGCCGCCACGGCCGCGGCGGCCAGAAGCGCCGCCGCGGCGGCCGCGGCGGCGTCGGGAACCGCCAGCGGGACAGCGTCCGGCTGGGGGGGAATTTCGGGCGGGGGCGGGATCTCCTCCTCGGGGGAGACCTCGATGGTGACGCCCCTGGCAAGCGCGGGTCCGGCGTTCAGGACCACGCGGTCCCCGAGCGCCAGATCCGTGCCGCGGTCGTCGTGCGCCGGCGCCGCCGCCCTGTTCGTACCGGTGGCCAGCCTCACGGTCCCGGGGGTTTTCGCCACCACGAGCTCCGTCGCGCTCAGCTCCAGCTCCCTGGACAGGGCCCGTATGACCCTGCCGCGCAGGAGCACAGTCTCGCGGCCCGAAAAATCGGCGGCGGCGGCTCCCGACTCGCCGGATACGAGACTTGCCGCTCCGGCCGAGCCGCGGACGAGGGGGTGGAGAAGATCGTCCCCGATCCTGTCCGCGCCGGACTCCAGGACCAGCGGCCCCCGGGAGCTCATGGCCCCGAAACCGTCCGCGAGGACGGCCACGTAGGAGTCCCTGTTCTCCACGCGCACGCCCGTGGGGGCGCCGCGCAGGCCCAGCATCTGCTTTATTATCCCCGTCAGCACGAAGATGTCGGCCACGACCTTGCAGGCCGTCGCCTCCGCCACCCGCCATTTCAGGGAGGCCTTGCTGTAGGCGTCCGTCCTCGTCTTGCTCGTTCCGGGCCGGGAGACGCCATCCTCCTTGTCCTTCGCGTGGGCCTGATCGCTCACGACCAGATCCGAGTCCCGGTAGCCGGACACGGCGTCCCGGACGGGCTTGGCTATCATCAGGAACAGCATGAGGAGCCTGGTCAGCATGTCGTCCGAGGTGGCGGAGCTCCGCCACACGGCGTCCGCCCCCTCCCCGTCGGCCGTCAGGCCGAACACGTTTATGTCCGGCGCGCCGCGCGGGTCAACCTCCTCCGCCGCCCTGGCCTGCCTGTCCTGGAGGAACTGTCCGAAGGCCTTCACCGGGGCCACGGCGTAGTCGGCCATGGCGCCGATGTCCGAGACCAGGGCGGCGACGCCCCTGACGGGGACGTCGGGGGTGTCGGGGGCCCCGGGGACGGCGGCGACGGCCCCGGCGAGGTCGGAGAAGGCCGACAGGGCCTCGCGAACGACGAGCTGCGTCCTGACGAAGTTGGAGGTCCATTCCTCCGACGCCCTTATCCTGTAGAAGTAGCCGGCCTTGGCGAACGAGGTGAAGATGGACGTGCTGTTCGTCACGGTGTTCAGCTGGGTCACGAGGTCGGCATGGATCTGGGTGAAGGTGGGGGAGCCGGCATGCACGGACAGGTGCCCCCGGCCCGAGCCGGCCGAGAGTATGGCGTCCGAGCCGTCCGGCCTTTCGGCGAACCCCAGCGAGCTCCCTCCCCGGGAGCCCACCGCCGCCCCGGCGGGGGAGGACGAGTTCACGTAGCTCCCCGACTCGGCGTTGGGCATGGCCCCGGCGATGACCGGCCGGTCCGGATCCCCGCCCGTGAAGGTGACCAGCACCTCGCAGCCCGGCGCGAGGGGGACGTTCTGCCCGTAGCCCGCGCCTATGCTGGGCTGCGCCATGCGGATCCAGTGGCTGGCGCCGCCCCGGGCCCTCCCCGACAGATCCGGCGGGAAGATGACCCTGTAGCGGCCCATGGCGTCCGTCTCGGGGACGTCCCCCGAACCCGCCCCGTCTATCCAGGCGCTCACCCCGCCGGAGACGTTCGGGCGCGCCAGGGTCCTCGCGGGGCGGTAGGGCCTCTCCAGCCTCCCCAGGACCAGGCGGTGCCGGACCGCGCCTTCCGCCGTGCCGCGGCGTCCCGGTCCCGGGTACGCGCCCACGTCCGGCGGCCAGTATCCGGCTCCGGCGGGACCTTCGGGGCGGGGTCCGAAGCTGGCGTCCGGAGGCCAGCCGAAAGCTCCCGCGGGCGGTACCCGTCCGCCCGCGCCGTCCGGCCCGGAAAGATATTCCGGAGACCCTCCGAAGGGCTCCGTTTCGGGGATCCCGTCGCCCAGAAGCTCCGGGAGCCCAAGCGCCTCCCCCGTTCCCGGGCTGCCCGCGGGATATCCCAGGGAAGCGAGCTGGCTCCCCTCCATCTCATGGGCCTCCACCAGGTAGCGGCCGTCCAGCCCGCTTCCAGACCCGGCAAGCCTCACGGTGACTCCCGCGCGGAGCCCGGGCACGTGGCTCACGCCGGTGACCCTCTCGGACATCCAGAGCTCGGAGTCCGCCACGCACCGGGCGAGCCGTTCGGCCTCCCCTGCGGACGCGCAGTTCTCGCCGCTGAGGTAGATCTCCCCCCGGCCCCAGGAGGCCGTCTCGCACACGGCCTGGAGCGGCCTTCCGGGGCTGCGCCAGTCGAAGTCGCGCACCCTCACGCGGGCCTTGGGGACCCTCAGCTCCCGGCGGGCCCCGTAAAGCGCCCCCGGGGCGCCGGGCGCCATCCCGGACGCCTCGGAGCAGTCGAGCTCGATCTCGCGCCCGTCCTCCGCGAGCGCCGGGAAGCTGGAGTTGGAGTCGGTCATGACGGCGGTCTCGCTTTCCCCAGTCATGTCGAAGCTGAGCGCCACCCCGTCCCGCTCCAGGATCCTCATGGCGAACGTCAGGGGGTCCTCGTTCCGCCTGAAGCAGAACTCCCGCTTCGGGTAGAGGCCCGGGGCGACGTCCCTCCGCACGCGCCCGCCTCCGGACCCGGCCCCCTCCAGGCACTCCGCCGCCGCCTCCGGTCCCGATCTGTCAAGATGGATGCTGTTTCCCGTCTTCCCGAGGAGAAGCGACAGGGCGGGAGCCAAGGTCAGATCCAGCACGACGGTTTGCCCGGCGCTCCCCACGACGCGCAACCGCGTCACCGTCCCGGGCCAGCGGCCGAGGGCCGCCTCGGGGCCGCCGCCATCGTCCCTGCCGGGACGGGCATCCCCGGCCGGCCGGACAGGATCCCGCAGGGTGAGCGCCGCTCGGGAGCCCAGGACGCCCCGGGCCCCGACCCGCGCGAAGTCCCGCGCGTCCGCCAGACACCTGCACGTAACGCTGTAGAGCGAGTTGAGCCCGCTCCTGCCGCGGAAACCCGCCACGCGCAGCTCCAGCTCCAGACCGGGAAGCTCCAGCCCGAAGCCGGGCTCAGCGAAAGCACTCATGCGCCACCCCTTCCTCCGCCCTCTCCCGCGGCCCTGTTCCGCCGCCGTTTTCCGCGGCCACTATCCGCCGCCCCCTCCCGGGGCACTTTTCCGCGGCCGTTTTCCGCGCGCTTGCGGGCCGGCCGGCCCGGCGGCCTTCCGGGGACGGGACGGCCGTTTCCTCATTTGAGGAGGGCGGTCTTGACCTCCACCACGCCGCTGGAGCTCTGCGCCAGGAACCCGGCGCTCCCGATGGTTATCTTGTTGCCGCCCTCGCCCTCGATCTTCACCTCGAGCGCCGCGTCCACCTCCATGCCGCTCCCGTCCAGGGTGAGCGTGGCGTTCCCGCCGTCGGCGGCCTTCAGCACCGCCTCGCCCGCGTTCATGGAAAGGGAGAGGGTGGCGGAACCCTTGAGCACCGCTCCGCCTCCGGCGGTAAGCGAGAGAGAGCGGTCCTTGTCGTCCTGGACGAGGGCCCCGTCCGCGGAGAGCTCCAGGCGCCTCCCGCCCTCCGAGCCCATGCCCTTGCCCGCCCTGGCCCCCTTGTGGCTCCCGTGCAGGAGGATCACCGCGCCCGCGGGCTCCAGGCAGCACATCCTGGCGACTGCCCCTTCCTGGAGCGCCTCCAGGGACACACCCGCGCCGAAGCCGGCGGGGCCCTTCTCGAGCTTCACGAGATCGGCGGATTTCGCGCGGTCGACCGCGCGCACCGCCAGGGGCGCCTGCCCGTTCTGGTTCTCCCCGGTGGCCACGCGGATTCTCCCGGGGCTCTTGACGGCCACGGCGCCGGTCGCGCCGAGGCTCAGGACCTCGCCGACGCTCCGGACCAGCTCCCCGCGCAGGAGCACGGCGGAGGCCTTCTCCCAGCCGCCCGCGGGAAGGGTCCCGTCCTCTGCGGCCAGAAGCGAGCCGATCCTCCGGTCTCCCCTGGCATGCGGGAACCTCAGATCGTCCCCCAGACGCGCGGCCCCCCCGGATTCCAGGATGAGCGGGCCCTTCGCGGAGAAGGAGGCGTGGGTCCCGGCCACAACGGCGGCGTAGGAGTCGGTGTTCCGGACGAGGAGACCCTTGGCCCTGCCCTTGTTGACCGATCCGAGCGACTTCAGGAGCTTTACGGTCGCCACGAGATCGGTGAGCACCTTCGCGGCGGACGAGCCTATCCTGACCGAGCGGTTGGCGGCCTTGACCGACGCGCTATCGGGCTGGGGGCCGGATTCCGCCGCCTCCTCACCCGCCTCGGCCGTGATGGCGCCCTGCTCGGCGGAGCGGACGCTCTTCATGACGGCGAGGAACGTGGCGAGCGCCTTCAGGGAGGCGTCCTCCTGGTCGCCGTCCGTCGTCCGCCACACGCCCGAGCTCCCCTCCTCGGTCGCGCTCAGGGTGAAGATGCCCTCGTCGGCCTCGCCCCGCCAGCCTATCGCCGGCTTCGCGCGGTTCGCCTCGTAGATCCACTGGACGACCGGCTGGAGGGCCGCGGTGAGGAATGCCGCGCCCGCGGATATGTCCGAGGCGAGGACGGCGGCGTCCTTGGGGGGGCCGGACCCCGCCGCGGGGGAGACGGCCCAGTCGGAGCCCGCGCCGAAGATCTCCCTCAGCGAGGTGAGGAGGGTCGTTATGAACCTGGCCCAGCCCGACTGGGCGCGGACCGAGTACAGCATGCCGGCGGTGTTGGTGGAGCCGAAGAAGCTCAGGAGCTTCTGGGTCCCGTTGAGCTGGCTCACCATGTCCGCGGTGACGTCGGCGGTCGTGGGCGATCCCGCGCACAGGGAAATCGACCCCCTGCCCGATCCCCCGGAGAGGACGACGTTCTGCCTGTCGGGCTCGTCCCCGAAGACGAGGGCCCCGCCCCCCCTGGTGCCTATGCCCGACACGAAGGGCGTGGCGGACCCGGAAAAGCTCCCGGTGGCGGCGTCGGCCACCGCCCCGGTTATGACCGGCCGGTCCGGGTCCCCGTCCGTGAAGGCCACCTGGACCTCGCAGCCCGGCGTCAGGGGAAAGTGCTGGCCGTAGCCGGCTCCCAGGCTGGGCTGGGCCAGGCGGATCCAGGGGCTGGCCTTGCCGTTGGCCCTTTCCGACAGATCGAAGGGGAAGAGGACGCGGTACCGGCCCCACTCGTCCATCTCCGGCTCGCCGGAGGTCCCAGCCCCGTCAATCCAGGCGGACACCGGGGCGGCGGCGGGGGGACGGGGCGCCGTCCTTCCCGGCCGGCACCTGAGTTCGGCCCGGCCCATCTCCACCCGCACATCGAGCCCGTCCCCGGCATGGCCTCCCCGATCTCCGGCCCGTCCGGCAGCGCCCCTCCCGGAGGGCTCGCCACGCGCAGGATCGCCCGCGCGGCCGTTGGCCCCGTCCGGGTCAGGCCCCAGGCCTAGGACAGACGAGAGGAGCCCGGACTGCCGGCCGGACACGGACACGGCCCTGACCGCCCACCGGCCGTCGGCCGAGCCTCCCGGGCTCCCGGCGACGGAAAGGGTCGTGCCGGGCATCGCTCCGGGGAGCGAGCAGCGGCCGAGGAGCGAACTGCAGCGCCAGAGCTCCGCCTCCCCGATGATCGAGGCGAGCCGCCTGCCCTCCTCCTCGGTCCGGAAATTCTCCCCGTAGAGGTAGATCTCCCCGCGTCCGCGGGGGGACACCCTGAATTCGGCCTCCACGGGCTTCCCCGGCCGTCTCCAGTCGTAGTCGCGGAGCCTCACCGTCCTCTTGGGGACGGAGGACTCGAGGGTCGCGCCGTACAGGGCGGGAGCGCCGGGGGCCAGCCCGGACACCCCGGACGCGTCCAGGGCCGCCTCGGAACCGCCGTCCGTCAGGGCGGGGAAGCGGGAGACCGAATCGCACAGCACGGCCACGTCCCTTCCGCCGGACTGGTCGAAACGGAGGGTTATGCCCTCGCGCTCCAGGGTCCTCATGACGAAGGAGAGCAGATCCTCGCCGTGCTGCATCACGAACTCGCGCTCGGGATACGCGTCGAGAAGATCGAGCGATATCCCCTGCGGGTCCATCCCCCCGAAGACCATGCTCTCGCGCACGATCTCCGGGGACGCCGCGTCCATGTGGATGCGCGACTGTATCTGCCTGCGCAGGCGCGACATGGAGGGCTCCAGCGCGAACTCGACGGCGGCGAAGCCGCCGATCCCGCGGCCGGCGCTCGCGGCGGTTATGACCCCGTGCCAGTCCCCTGCCCACGCCGAGCCCTCCGGCCGGCCGGGCCGTCCGGATCCGGCATCCCGCAGGCTGAGGGTCGCCGTGCCCCCGCAGAGTTCCTCCGGCCCCATGGACGCCAGAACCCCCGCGGGCGCCAGCGCCCTTATCCCGAAACGGTATAGGCCGTTCAGCCGCGCGGACCCGGCAAAGGAAAGCACGTGGAACTTCGTTCCCGGATCGGCGTCCAGGACGAAGGAAAACGCCGTGTCGAAAGTCTCGCTCATCTGTCTCCTCCGACTTCCGTCTGCCGCCGAACAGGGAGCGGGCCTCCGGAAGCCCCATGCCCCCCGGCGGCCCGGCGCCTTCCGGCGCCGTCCTTCTTCCCGTCCGCCGGGCACCGAACCCGTCTCCGCGCTCGGGACCGTTCCCCGTGCCGGTATCCCGTCCCCCAGAAGATAGCTGCTCCAACCGGGAGAGGCTCCCGTCCCCCCGGAGCTGGCTGCTCCGGGCGGGACTGCTCCCGTCCCCCCGAAGCGGCGGGTCAAATCCGCCGCGCAAGGAAGGGCCGGGCCCTTAAGCGGCCGGGACGTTCAACTGTCTTGCGCGAGGAATCCCCCGGAGCTTGCTCCGGGGAGGAATCGCGCCCTCCTTCCCCGGATCTCACGGCGGCGGGGCAGACGGCGGAAGGAATTGCCGTCTGATTTCTTCTATGGTAT
>JAISEQ010000244.1 GCA_031264045.1 Deltaproteobacteria bacterium | reverse complement strand
TGGCCTGGGTAGGCTCCGCCGACTTCCACAACCCCCGGGACGGCCAGCTGGACGGGGTGACCGCCCCCCGCCAGCCCGGATCCGCCCTGAAGCCCTTCATCTACGCCATGGGCTTCGAGGACGGCGTGCTGGCCCCGAGCTCGCTCATGGCCGACGAGCCCTCGGACTTCCCCGGCTGGAACGGCGTCTTCAGCCCCCGCAACTATTCCGGGGCGTTCTCCGCCCCGGTTTCGGCCAGGACGGCGCTGGGGAGCTCGCTCAACATCCCGGCGGTGAACCTCACGAACGTCCTCGGGGTCTCCAGGGTCCTCTCGAAGCTCCGCGAGCTGGGGCTGGGCACCCTGGACCGCGACCAGGACTTCTACGGGCTCGGGATATCCCTGGGCGGCGGCGAGGTGAGCCTCATCGATCTCCTGACCGCGTACGCGTCCCTCGCGGACTCGGGGGTCTGGAAGCCCGCCGCCATTTTCCTCGACTCCGGCCCGGACTCCTGCCGCGGGGGCTCCGGGACGCGCGGGACGTGCGGTCCGGACTCCGGACCGCCGTCCCCCGGCGGCGCGCCCGCCCAGGGGGATCCGGACGGCCGGGCCTCCTCCCGGCCGGAATCCTCCGGCCCCTCCGGCCCCGCCTCCTCACGCCAGGCCGTGGCCGCCCGCAGGGTGTTCTCGCCCGAGGCCGCCTTCCTGGTGACCAGCGTCCTCTCGGACGACCGGGCCAGGATCCTGGGCTTCGGCGAGGGCGGGGTGCTCGCCACCCCCTACCCCTCGGCCGTGAAGACGGGGACCTCCACGAGCTTCCGGGACAACTTCTGCCTGGGCTTCACGGACCGCCACGCCGTGGGCGTCTGGGCCGGCAACTTCCAGGCCAGGCCGATGGCGAGGATCTCCGGCGTCACGGGCGCGGGCGAGCTCTGGCGCAGGGTGATGGACGGCCTCGCCTCGCGGGGCGCCCCCGGCCCGCTCCCCCCGCCCCCCCCCGGAATCAGGGAGATCCGGGTCTGCCCGGTCTCCGGGCTCCCCGCGGGTCCCCGGTGCCCCAACACCGTGAGGGACTTCTTTCCGGAGAACCGTCCCCTCCCCCGCGAGTGCGGCCACGACGAGATGGATCTGTCCTCCGTCCCCGTGATAGGGCGCGAGCTCCGCTTCCGCCTACTCAGGCCCGCCACACGGGAGATCTACGCCGTGGACCCAGAGGCCCCCCCCGCCGCGTCGAGGGTCCGCGCCCTGGTCCAGAGCGTCCCGGGGGTGGTCGAGCTGGAGTTCATACTGAACGGGGAGCCCCTCGGCCGCCGCGCCGTAGAAGGCTACGCCCGCGCGTCCATGTCCATCCCCCTCTCCCGCGGCGAGAACCTCCTCGAGGTGGTGGGCTTCCGGGGCTCCTTCGCCCCTCTCCGCGACGCCGCCCGCTTCACCGTGAGATGACCGGGGCGCGCGGCCCCTCCCCGAAGCGGGCGTCCCCGGCTTCCCGGCCGTCTCCGGCCCGGCAGGCCCCGGGAGGCGCATTCGGCATCCTTAGCGGAACGGCGATTTGGAGAACACGACAGATTGTGCTATCGTCCCCCCTGCCCTCTCCCCCGCCGCTCCGCACGGCCCGCCCCGGAAACCCGGGAAGCCCCTTCCCCCGCCCCGCGGCGGCGGGGATCCCCGTTTCCCGCCCGGCATCCCCTTCCGGGGAAGCGCCGGGCCCGCGCCGGCGCGCCCGTCCCGCGGCCGCCGCTTTCGGAGGCTTCTCCCGCACATGATCCCCTGGCCCCGCCGCCCGCCCCTCGACACGCCCCTCTCGGAAATGAGGGGCATCTCCAAGCCCGGCCTGGCCCTCCTGGCCAGGAAGGGAATCGTGACCTGCGGGGACCTCCTGGAGAGGGCGCCCCTGCGCTACAACGACCGCCGGAAGACCGAGCCCCTGTCGTCCGCCAGGGAGGGGGAAAGCATCTTCTTCAGCTGCACGGTGACGGACGTCGCCGAGAAGAGGGCAAAGACCGGAAGGGACTACCTGCGGGTGACGGTGGAGGACCTCTCCGGGCTGGGGGCCAGGGGGCTTCTCATGTTCTTCCGGGGGACGGACTACATCTCCCGCCAGATAAGGCCCGGCGACCAGCTGGCCGTCCTGGGGAGGCCGGGCTTCCAGCAGGACTGGACCTCCGGCCGCTCGGGCGGCCCGGTCGCCGCCTTCCCGCACCCGGACTTCTGGAACCTGAGGGAGGTCGGCCTGGACAGGCTCCTGGGGGTCTTCCCCGTCTACGGGAACTGGCGGGGGCTCTCCCCGGGGGTCCGGAAGACGATCATCTGGGACATCCTCTCGCTCTTCGCCGGCGAGCCGAAGATCCTTCCGGAGACCTTCCTGGAGAGGCACTCGCTCCTGGACCCCACGGAGCTCGTCCGCATACTCCACGACCCGCCCAGCTCCCCCGGGGGCCGCATACCCCGCTCCGCCAAGGAGACCAGGGCGTACAGGACGCTCGCGGCCTGGGAGATCGTCTTCTGGCGCCTCATGGCCCTGAGGGAGAAGGGCCGCAGGAGCGCCGTCAGGATCGTCCGCCCCGCGGCGTCCGTGCCCGATCTGGGGGAGGAGTTCGTGTCCATGCTCCCCTTCGAGCTCTCGGGGGAGCAGGCGAGGGTGCTCTCCGAGATCCGCGACCGCCTGGCGCTCCCGTCGCCGGCGAACGTCCTGCTCCAGGGCGAGGTGGGGAGCGGCAAGACCGCCGTCGCGGCGGCCCTCCTCTTCAGGACGGCGGGCGAGGGCCGCCAGTCATGCCTGGTCGCCCCCACCGATCTCCTCGCCCGCCAGCACTTCGAGTTCCTGCTCCCCTACGCCCAGCGCCTGGGCGTGGCCGTCGAGCTCTTCGCGGGCTCCAACACGGCCTCCAGGCGCAGGAAGGCCGTCTCCGCGCTCGCGTCCGGCGACATCCGCATCGCGGTGGGCACCCAGGCGCTCCTCTACCCCAAGCTCGCCTTCAGGGATCTCGCGCTGGCCGTGATAGACGAGCAGCACCGCTTCGGGGTCAAGCAGCGCATGGCGCTGAAGGAGAAGAGCCCGTCGGCGGATCTCGTCTCCATGAGCGCCACCCCCATCCCGAGGTCGCTGGCGCTCGCCTTCTACGGGGAGATGGACGTCTCCTCCATCTACGGGACGCTTCCCGGCCGCATGCAGCCCGAGGTGGAGATCTTCCCCCCCGGCCGGGCTTCCGAGGCCTACTCGCGCTTCGCGGACCTTCTCCGCTCCGGGGAGAGGGGGTTCCTGGTCTCCCCGAGGATCGGGGAGGCGGAGCGGGACGCGGACGACGACGGGGCCGACGGCGGCGGAAGCCGGGAAGGCGCGAGGCCCGCCGGGCCGGACGACTTCGACCGCGACTGGGGAAGCGGCGGGGGGTTCCCCGCCGAGGCCCCCCCCGCGGCGCCTCCCGGCGCGCGGGACCCCGTCCCCGCACCCCCCGGCGGGGGGGGGCCGGGCAGGGCCGCCCCCCCGGACGCGACGTCCGCCCCCGGCGACCGGGCCGAGTCGAAGGGCCCTTCGGTCGCGGAGATGTCGCGGCGGCTGGAAGCCCTCGCCCCCGACATAGCTTCCGGCATAATCCACGGCCGGCTGGACTCCGTCATGCGCTCCAGGGTCATGGAGGAGTTCCGGGCGGGAAAGCTCCAGTGCCTCGTCTCCACCACCATAGTGGAGGTCGGGGTGGACATCCCCGGCGTGAACGTGATGCTCATCGAGGGCGCCGAGAACATGGGCCTGGCCCAGCTCCACCAGCTCCGGGGCCGCGTGGGCAGGGGCGGCGGGAAGGCGCGCCTCATGCTTCTCGCCTACGGGAATCCCACCGCCAACGCCGAGCGCCGCTTCGAGGCCCTCAAGAGCGGGGCCGACGGCTACGCCCTGGCGGAGCTCGACCTGAAGCTCCGGGGCCCCGGGGACGAGCTGGGCCTGAAGCAGTCCGGCTGGCCCGCATTCTCCTTCGCCAAGTTCCCCAGGGACTTCAAGTACCTGCCCAGGGCCTTCGAGATCGCGGCAGATCTCTTCTCCGTCCAGGACGAGTTCTCCGACGCCCTCGCCGAGTCCCTCGCCAGGCTGGAGACCGACATGGCCTCCGAGGCGCTGGGGGTCTGAGGCCCCCGAACCCCGGCCCCGCCCCCCGCGGGGCCCCGGCGCCGGGCACCCCCGCGAAGCCCGCGGTCCCCCGCCAGGCCCCGACCCGGCCTTCCGCCCGCAAGACCCTCTCCCGTCCGGGACGCCCCCCCGGACCCTCCCCGTCCGGGAGGGCGCGGGACGGAAGGATTTTGCATTTTCCGGGAAATTCTATAGACTGTTCAAAACTATCTTGCGCGAGGAATCCCCCGGAGCTTGCTCCGGGGAGGAATCGCGCCCTCCTTCCCCGGATCTCACGGCGGCGGGGCAGACGGCGGAAGGAATTGCCGTCTGATTTCTTCTATGGTAT
>JAISEQ010000130.1 GCA_031264045.1 Deltaproteobacteria bacterium | reverse complement strand
GGCGGCGCGTGCCGGCCGCTAGTCCCCCCCTCCCCCCCGGTCAGAGTGAGGCCGGCCCCCCGCCCGCGGTTCTCCGGGCTGTACGTCTCCTCGGCGTAGGGTCCCGGGAGGACGTAGGTGCCGGGCGTTACCGCCCGTGCCAGATACGAATAGACGTACACCCCCGGCTCGAGCGTTTCCGCGAAGAGCCTGACCGATCCGGGGCGGATCTCCGCGCGGTCGAACCAGCGGCCCGGCCACCCGCTTCGGAGGCCGACTATCGGATCGTCTCCGGTATGCCCCGGCAGGCCGGGGTCGACGGTGCGCAGGGCGAAATCGACGGGTTCCAGCCCGGCGGGCACCGGATCCTCCAGCGCCAGGCCCGCTCTCGGGACGCTCGTCATGAGCGTGAGCGTGACGGATACGAGATCCCCGCGCCGGAAAGCGCTCGCGCCGGCCGGCCCGGGTTCCGGCCGGACCCTCCTGAAGCTCCTGGCGAGCGCCATGCCCCTCGCGGAGGCCGCGGACAGATCGGGGCTCGCCGGGGCCCAGCTCAGGCGCCTCAGGGTCCATGCCCTTCCCGTGCCCGAAATCTCCCATCCCGGCGGCGGGCTCCCCAGAAGATCGACGGAAGGAATGAAGGCCCGCAGCGGAGGCGCGAGCCGTCCCCCGAGCCTTCCCGCGAGGACGTCATGCCCGCCCAGGAAAACCCTCACCGCCAGCTCGGGCTCCTCCCCTTCCCGGTCCGCGCCGCCTCCGGCCCGGGCGTGCCTCGTCCAGTTCCATACGGCCCGCGCGGCCGCCGCCGTGCGGTTGGCGCCCCAGCCGCCCCCTCCGGGGGACAGCGCACCCATGAGAAGCTGAGGGAGAAGCGGGTTTCCGGGATCGGCCTCGGAGAAGGCGAGAGCCGCCAGGGCCGTCATCTCGCCCGCGCCGGTGAGCCACAGCCCGGACCTCTCCCGCCAGCCGGCCCCCCTCCAGGGGGCGCGGACCGGGCCTTCCGGATCCCTCACGCGGGCCGTGGCCCCCGAGAGCTCGACGTCCGACGCGGCCCGCTCCAGAAGCGCTGCCTTCAGGGCGTTTCCAGCGGGGGAAGCGGGAAGGGCGGCGGCCGCCCTCAGGAGGAGCAGCCTCCCGGCCGGGCCCATGACGTCCTCCCGTCCCAGGAGGGTCTCGAGCTCGCCTTCCCGGCGGATGCCGGCCCTGAAAAGGGCGCCCAGGACATAGAGCCTCGCCGCGACCGTCCCCGTCGCCGGGGACAGGCGCCGGGAAAAAAGCTCCTCCTCCAGGAAGCCCGCCATCCGATCCCGGAGACGGGAGGCGCCCCCGAAGCCGTCGTCAGCGGCCTCCCGGACGAAGTCCAGGGCCCAGGCCGTCAAGACCGGGGAGCGCCCGGCGCGCCCCCCGTCCGTCCGGCCCGGGAGACCGCCGTCTTCCAGCCTCGACTCCAGAAGCCTCAGCGCGGCCTCCACCCTGTCCCGGCGCCCGTTCAGGCGCCCTACCCCCGGCCCTCCGGAGCCGGGGTCCAGGCGGAGCGAGTACAGATCCAGCGTCGCCAGCGACACGGACTGCTCCAGGCTGTCGGGAGCCGAGGACTCCAGGGCCGCCAGCGGCGCCGCCAGCATGCCGGCCGGCCCCGCGGAGATGAGGAGCTCGAGGCCCCCCCTGGAGGGATCGGCCCCTTCCGGGAGGCGGATCTCCGGGAGCGGGGTCCCGGGGCCCGCGAGGGCCAGGACGGCGTCCGCGGTCTCCCGCCCCGCAGGGCCCACGGGCACCGTGAACACGGCGCTGTCCTCCGAGCCTCCCAGGCTGCCTTCGAAGCCCGCCCTGAGGACGCCCCCCGCGCCGCGCGGGGCCGCGGCCCCCGCCGGGCGGGCCAGGACGGCCCTCGCCCTGAAGGAAACCCGGACGCTCTGTCCGGGCCAGACGGTCAGGGTCCTCGTCCCGTCCTCCAGAAGATCCATGCCTTCCAGGGGCCGGATCCGGACGGTGAGCTCGCCGGGGACGCCGGCCAGGCTCTGGACGACTGCCGAGGCCATGAACTCGTCCCCGTCCGTCAGGTGCTCAGGAAGCGAGGACCTCACCGCCAGATCGCGGGTAGCCGTGACGCGCGCCTCGCCGGTTCCGGCCATGCGTCCCCTTCCGGTCGCGACCGCGAAAATCCTGTAGGCCCCGAGCCCGTCGGGGAGCCTGAACTCGGCCGAGACCCTGCCCTTCCCGTCGGGGATCAGGGCCGGGGCGAAGAAGGCGAGGGGCCTGAAGTCCTCCCGCACGGCCGGGCCCCCGTCCGGCCTTCCGCCCCCCCCGCCGCCCGCCGGGCCGGAAACGGGCGGCTCGCCCTCCCCGCCCTTGGACCAGCCCGCCCGCGACAGGGTCGAAGCGAGGGACGCCCCGGTCATGACCCTCAGCGGCATCCTCCGCGCCAGGAGGGCCTCCGGACGGAAGGCCTCGTCGCCGTAGGCGTCGACCAGCCCGGCGTCAACCGCCGCCAGCGCCACCTCGCAGTCCCCGAAAGGCTCGCCGTCCGGACCGGTCACCGCCGCCTCGACCCTGACGGGCGCCCCCGGCGAGGTGATCTCCGCGTCGGCGGTCACGGCCACGCCGAGCGCGTCCTTCCCCGAGACCACGGGGAGATGCAGGTATCCCATCCTGAACGAGGGCCGCCCGGGATCGTCCCCCCCGTCCGGAGGCGGGGCAGCGCGGCCCCTGGCCAGCGCGACGGAGACCCAGACCCCGGGGACGTCGTCCTCGGAGAGGGGGATCTCGACTGCCGGGGATCCGGACGAGAGATCGAGGACGCGCGCCTCCCGCACCCCGCCCCGCTCCACGGTCAGGAGCCCCGTGCCCCCGACCGAGGGGCTCTGGATCAGAATCCTGGCGGTATCCCCGGGGGCGTAG
>JAISEQ010000088.1 GCA_031264045.1 Deltaproteobacteria bacterium | reverse complement strand
GAGGAAGGGTTCGGAACCACTGGGGACGGAGGAGCGGGGAGGGGTTCGGAACCACTGGGGACGGAGGAGCGAGGAAGGGTTCGGAAGCACTTGGGACGGAGAGGCGGGGACAGTTCCCTGTGGAGAGAGGGGAGCTACGAAGCGCCGAGGTCGAGAAGCGAGGACGATGCGGGAGGACTTAAGCCAGATAAAGGCGGGCAGGAGCTGAGCTCCCGTGACGTTCGCCCTGTTATCCTGAGGGATACCCTGTTATCCCGAGGCATGCCCTGTTATGCCGGAGCATACGGAACGAGCCGGAACATCAAGGAGCTTTATGCCTTGCCGACGGGGATGCGCCCGCATGGATCGGAAAGGCGAGCGCGGACGATGGGGGGGCACGATGCCCCAAGCGGAACGCGGCGGAGCCCGTGGCGGGACCTGAAGCGGCGGGCCGGACGCCCGCCGCTCGGAGCGGCATCCCACGAAGGGGTCGGAATCCTCAGGAGTCGGCCCCCCGGCCTGCGGGAGGACGGGGGGCGGGCTCAGACGGATCGCACCTCCTGGCGCACGAAGACCACGTAGGACAGGAGGAAGGTCAGAATCGAGAAGCAGACCAGGAGCAGGATGTCCGGCATGACTATGAGCATGGACTGCGAGAAGGAGATGCCGCCCTGGAACCTGGACAGCAGGTAGCGGTCCATCCGGCTCATGAGGGCAATCCGGAAGGCCTGGTCGCTCCCCCGGTGGGTGGGGTCGAGAAGGGCGGCGGAGGACTGGGTGTAGAGCCCGGTGGGCGAGACCATGGTCGCTGTCTTGTGGACCCGCGAGTAGGCGGAGAGCTCCTCGGCCCGGGGCCTCTGGGGGTCGGCGAAGGGGGCGAAGGCCTGGGCCGCGGCCTGGCTCAGGACGGGGAGGAAGAAGATCACGAGAATCCACATGGCCGCGGCGGCCATGGCGGAGGTGGCTATGGATCTGAACAGTATGGAGATGAGGATCGACAGCCCCAGCCAGAAGCCCATGTACACGACGGTCAGGAGCCAGAAGACGAAGAGCCTCCTGCACTCGTCGAAGGTGGGGACCACGCCCACGCCCAGGAGCCCCATGCCGGTCAGGAGCAGCAGGAGGGCCGCCAGCATCATCGCCACCGTGATGAGCCCCGCCAAGTACTTGCCCAGGATGACCTCGTCCCGGTGGATGGGCTGGGAGAGGATCTTGGACAGGGTCCCCTGGCTGCGCTCGCGGTTGATGGAGTCGAAGCCCAGGACTATGCTCACCAGCGGCCCGAAGAGGGAGAGGAAGACCGAGAGCGAGAAGAAGGCGGCGGGGGCGGTGAACAGGAGCAGGAAGGTCCTCCCCGCGAGGAAGGCGTTCCCGCCCTCGGACAGGACGTCCCTGATGCCCTGCCCCGCCAGGTGGGTCAGGAGGAAGCTCACCATGAAGATGAGCGACATTATTATAAGGAACCTCGCCGAACCGAAGTGGTCGGCCAGCTCCTTGCGGATCACGGCTCGCATTGGTCAGGCGGCCTCCTCACCGCGGTGGAAGTAGTGGCTGTAGACGGCCTCCAGGCTGGGCTCCAGGCCGGTGGCCGAGGCCAGATCGGCTATGGTCCCCTGGGCCAAGAGCTTCCCCTTCCTTAAGATACCCACCCTGGACGCCACCTTCTCCACCATGTGGAGGAGATGCGAGGAGAGGATAACGGTGAGCCCCCGTTCCCTGGGGAGCCTCGTTATCATCTCCAGCATGGTGGCTATCCCGTCGGGATCAAGTCCCAGGGTGGGCTCGTCCAGGAAGGCTATCTTCGGGTCCTTCACCAGCACCTCGGCGAATCCCAGGCGCTGGCGCATGCCCCTCGAGAACTCGGAGACGGGCCTGTCCCCGTCGGAGGAGAGCCCCACCAGATCCAGCACCTCGTCTATCTTGTCGCCGTAGTCCCTCATGCGGTTCAGGTCGGCCACGTAGGAAAGGTTCTCCCTGGCAGTCAGATCCCCGTAAAAGCCCATGTTCTCCGCCAGATACCCGACCCTGCTCTTGACCTTCAGGGGATCCTTCACCGGATCGAAGCCGAGGACCGACACCCTCCCAGCGGTCGGGAGCGACAGCCCCAGGAGCATGAGGAGGGTCGTGGTCTTCCCCGCCCCGTTGGGCCCCAGGAACCCGAAGATCTCCCCCCCGTTCACGGTTAGATCCAGGGAGTCCACCACCGGCTCCCCGCCGTAGCTCTTGGTCAGCCCCTCGATGACGATGACCGGAGCCGACCCCGTGCCGGACCCCTTCGAAAGGCGGGGGGGGGCATCGGCCAGGTTCTCCGCCGGGGATTCGGCGGAACCGGAAGGGGACTGGGAAGCCGGCCCGCCGCCGTCCCCGCCGGGGGAGGCGTCCTCGGGCGCGGGCGGCGCGTCTTCGGGGATCTCGGTCATGTGGAAGGACCTCCGTCGGGAAAAGAAAACTCCATATCGGTATCATGGAAGAAAAGCGGCGGGAGCGGGCCGGGCACCGCACCGGAGGACGGCATTCCGGGAAGGCGGGAAGAGCTCGGCTGAGGCTTCGGACTGGCGAGCCCGTTCAGCTCCGGAAGAGCTCGCATGAGGCTTGAGGCTGGCTGGCACGTTCAGTTCCGGAAGAGCCCGGCTGTGGCTTCGGCCCGCCGGCCAGCTCAGCTCCGGAAGAGCCCGGCTGTGGCTTCGGGCCGGCGGCCCGCTCAGCTCCGGAAGAGCCCGGCTGTGGCTTCGGCGGCGGCCCGCTCAGCTCCGGAAGAGCCCGCATGAGGCTTCAGACTGGCGTGCAGGCGCAAGACCCGAAAGCTCCCGTGGTACGCCCGCCCGAGTGCGGCAGATGCCCCCGGGCCCGTCCGTCCATGCGGGCCGGGCAAGGCATTGTAATTCATGGCGGCTTTTCTTGTCCACCGTCACCGGTTCCGGGCAGTTCCCCCGTGCCGGGACAAGCCGTCATGTCCGGCAGGAGAAGGCCGCGAAAGGCGGCAGGACCCGGCCAAGGCCTTCTTCTGGTACATGGAGGAGGAACGCACGGGGGTGATCCCCGCCCAGAGGGCCGCCGGATACATGCTGCTGACGGGCGGCGGCACGGAAGCCGACCGTCCGAAGGCTGTTCGCGGCCGCCGCAACGAAGGGCGATCCCGAGGCGGCCTTCCGGGCGGCTTCCCTCCGCCTCGTTCCCCCGGCCCCGGGGAGCGGGCTGACCGCTGAAGTCCCGCCGGGCACCGGAGATGCCGGGGGTCATGGAAGCGCCGGGAGTCAGCGAGGTCATGGAAGCGCCGGGAGTCAGCGAGGTCAGGGAAGCGCCGGAAGTCAGGGAGATCAGGGAAGCGCCGGGAGTCAGGGAGGTCAGGGAAGCGCCGGGAGTCAGGGGGGTCAGGGAAGCGCCGGGAGTCAGGGAGGTCAGGGAAGGGCCGGGAGGCCGGGTGTTCGGGTCCCCGCGGGCTCGCAGCGCGTTCAGGGACGGGCCGCGGCGGGTGTGCGGGTGGCCCGGGCAGCGCCGGGAGTCCGGGGGGTCAGGGAAGCGCCGGGAGTCAGGGTGGTCAGGGAAGCGCCGGGAGTCAGGGTGGTCAGGGAAGCGCCGGGAGTCAGGGGGGTCA
>JAISEQ010000065.1 GCA_031264045.1 Deltaproteobacteria bacterium | reverse complement strand
TGTCGTCCATGAGCGATCATCCCGGCGGTCCGATCCGTCGCCGCGCTGTCGGCCATTGAAGCCGAAATCTTATTATAAATAAGTTAATAACTAATAGTTATTAACTTGCCCATAATAAGATTTCGGCCTCAACGGCCGACAGCGCGGCGGCGGGGCGGACCGCCGGGACAGTGGCTTATGGACGACAGAGAATTTCTGGAGGGATACCGGGCATCCGACTTCGAGCTTCTGTCGGTGGCCGTGGACGCGGCCATCTTCGGCGTGGAGGTGGAGGCACCGGAGGATCCCGTGCGCAGGCTGGACACACCACGCCTGAAGCTGCTCCTAGTCAGGAGGACGGAGCCGCCCTTCAAGGGGAGCTGGTCGCTCCCCGGCGGATTCCTGGGGCCCGGGGAGAGCCTGGAGGAGGCCGTGAGCCGGGTGATCCTGAACAAGACCGGCCTCGCGGATCTGTACCTTGAGCAGCTCTACACCTTCGGGGATCCCGGCCGCGACCCCAGGTGCCGGGTCGTGAGCTGCGCCTATATGGCCCTCCTGGACCGGACCCCCCTGCCCCCCCGGGACCCTTCCGCCGGAGAGGCCGCGTGGTTCTCAGTGGCGCTGGACGAGGGGAGGGCTCTTCTCACTCTCGGGTCCCCCGCCGAGGATCTGGACGTCCCCCTGGCCGCCGAGACGATGCCGGCGGGCCGCATCGTCCGGAGGTCCTGGAGCGCCTCGGCCCCCTCCCCCATGGCCTTCGACCACGCGGACATGGCCCTCGCGGCAGTCTCCCGGCTCAGGAGCAAGATTGACTGGACGGATCTGGCCTTCACGCTGATGCCCGAGAAGTTCACCCTGAGCCATCTCATGGCGGTCTATGAGGCGATCCTGGGCTCGAAGCTCCTGGCCCCGGCATTCCGCAAAAAGATGGCCGGGAAGATCGAGCCCACCGGCGAGCTTGCCGCGCCGAGGAAATTCAGGCCCGCCATGATGTACAGATACTGTGGAAGTCATACAGATCCCCGCAAATCCTTGTCCCATAAGGGTTTTCGCGATTAACCCCCTCCCCTCTTGCCCCGGTTTTTGCCCCATTTTACTTTTTCCGCATTTTCGCAGAATTATAGCCTTCGCTCTCCGGCCCCCCTGAGCCCCCTTTCCCGGGACATGGCCCCGTATATGGGTTTAACCCCGATCGGCCCGCCACGGGCCGCACAGGACGTCCGTTTTCCGGGCCGGAACCCCGGTTTCCGGGGCAGGCCGGGGCAAGAAGGGGCAAGGAGGGGCAAGGGCAAAAAAAAGCCCGGAACCGCTCCCCCCCCCGGAGGTAGAACAGGGGAGAAGTCAGGTTCCGGGCCGCCCGTTGCGGGCAAGGGGAAAACGGCGGTTGACGTGTGGGGATACGGTATCTTTTAGGCGGGGCTTTGTCCGGCCAGGTGCCGGGGAGGGCTATTTCCCGTCAAGCCCCTCGGCCCAGCGCCGGAGCGCCGCCTTGTCCGAGTTGGCCAGGTCTATGGCCCGGCGAAGATCCAGGACAGAGTAAAGCAGATCGCGGTTGGAGGTTCCCCGGAACGCGGGGGCGGGAACCGACTGAAGATACACCATAGGGGGATAGCAGGGCGCGGCGTCAATCGGCCTGGCGCAGGACGTCAAGAACGGAAGGAGGCAGAGGAGAATCGGCCCAGCCGGAAGAAACCTTGTCCTTCCGCATGGCCGCGCCGGCCTCCGCCCGCCTGTCCCGGTATGTCCTGTCAAGCTCTTCAATCTCCGCCTCCCGCATTACGACCGCATCCCTCTGTTCCCTCAGATTGCGCGACAGCCCGATTATGAGCGCCCTGTTGGATTCGGCTTCCGCCGCGAGCCTCTGATTCTGCGATTTGAGGCTTGACGCGTAGGCCCAAAGGACCACCAGGGCCAGGGCCAGCGCGACGGGCAGAAGGACTTTCCAGTAGTTGGCGACGAAGGGGACGATTGCGGAAAACACCTTTCTGGATGCCTCGTTTAGAGTGCGGTCATCGACCGGACACAAACTGTAGCACAGGCGGGGGATAATGTCACGCATAGCCGGGCATAATCGGAATTCCGGCATCATGTGGTAAAATCAGGTTTGACAGGATACGGCGTTTAGGGCTAGATTTGACTAATCGGTCCTGACTGCCGCCCCGGCGGAACGGAATCCCGTCTTTAGGAGCGAGAGGAATGAGCTGTTTTCACTCGATATCCCTTGATTGCCCGCACTGCCTAAAATCCGAAGTCGGCTTTACCTTTGTCGCGGCCGCGCCGCGAAAGCCCGGCGTCAAAACAGACATGCCCTTTCAAGCCACATATGAAGCCGGCGCGGAATTCAACACTTTCTGGAGATGCAACGTTTGCGGGGACGGCATAGTTATCATCGCCAAAGCAAAAAACAAATGGACCGACTCGCCGTCCGCGACAAAGACATTTGAAGACGTTTTTGAAAAACAGCAAGTTTATCCGAAACATTATGAGCCTGCGGTTCCGAAAGATACGCCGCTCGATATAGCAGAATTATTCATCAAGGGTCAGGAATATCTCAAAACAAATGATTTTGAAGCATGCGCCCTGAAGCTGCGCCGGGTAATCGATCTTTATGTCGACAAAAACAAAAACAAAGGCGAAGACGTCAAAGCGGTTATCAATCGGCTTGTTGCCGACGGCGAAGTTGCACCGTGCATCGCCAAGTGGGCTTTCGACATAAAGTACCTGGAGAGCCAGACTTTGCACGGATTCCGTGATATTAACCCCGAGGAAGCGCAGGATTTCGTAACTTTCACCGAGCTTTTCTTGACTTGCATATATACGATACCGGAAATGCTTAAGAAAAGAATCAAGAGACCGGAACAAACTTCAGCCGAGCCCGGCGCATCAAGACTTTGAACCCGATCTACAGGAAGCTGCACCATGAAAGTCATAACCCAGGACTGCCCGCACTGCCTTCAATTAAAAAGCCAGTTTAATTTCATTAAAGCGGTAAAATTACG
>JAISEQ010000057.1 GCA_031264045.1 Deltaproteobacteria bacterium | reverse complement strand
CCCCGGTCATAGCTGGCACCGGCAAGGCCAAACCCCTCGCGGCGATACATTCCGCGGGCCTCATGCTGGATCACCTGGGCGACATGGAGGCCGCGGCTGCCCTGACATCGGCCGTGGAGAGGTACCTGGCCTCCAGCCCCAGGGTGGCGCTCCCCCACGAGCTCGACGGGGCCGCCCCCTGCTCCAAGGTGGGCGACATGGTGGTCCAGGCCATAGAGGAAGCGCCCTAGGGCGGCGGATGGGGACCCGCAGCCCAGACACGGGCGGCCCGGACGGAACCGGAGGGCCTTCCCCGGAAGCCCCGGTGCGGGCCCGCGACGGGCCGTCGCCCGCCCCCGGCGGGGGCCGGCCAGCCGTCTTCCTGGACCGCGACGGCACGCTCAACCTGGACGTCGGCTACACCTGGCGCTGGAGCGACTTCGTCTGGCTCCCCGGCGCCCTGGACGCGCTGAGGCTCCTGGCGGACAGGGGGCTCTTCACGGCCATCGTCACCAACCAGGCAGGGATTGCCAGAGGCCTCTACCGCGCCGAGGACGTGGCGGCCCTCCACGGGATGATGGGCCGGGAGCTCGCGGGCCTGGGGCTGACGGCGCCTCCCGTGTACTACTGCCCTCACCACCCGGACTTCACCGGACCCTGCTCGTGCCGCAAGCCCGCCCCGGGGATGCTCGTGCGCGCCGCGCGGGAACACGGCCTCGATCTCTCCCGCTCGTTCATGGTCGGCGACAAGCGCTCGGATCTGGACGCCGGGCTCGCCGCCGGATGCACCCCGATCCTCGTCCGCACCGGCTACGGCGCCGCGTCGGGACCCCCGCCGTCTGGGGTGCTGGACGCCCCCGACGTGCTGGGCGCCGCAAGGCTTATAGCCGATCTCGCGGGCGTCCGGTGACATGCCCGGAAGGCCCTTTCCGGGGCCGGCACGGGACGTTCCGGCCAGCGGCTCCCGGACTTCCGCCCCTCCCCGCCCCGGCCCCTCCGGATTCCGGCCCCCCTTCCTTCAGGCTTCCGGCCCGCCGTCCGTCCCGTGATCCCGCCACGGCGCACGCCGGGGGCTGCGCCCCGCGAACCGGAACCCGGACCCCTTAACGGATTTGCTCCGTGGCCTTCCCGTCCCCCCGGTCTCCTCCGGGGCACCCGGCCACCCGGCCCCCCAACCGCTCCCCACCCGGCCGATCCCCCCTGCGGCCTCAACGGGCCCGGTCCCGCTTCCTCCCCGGACGCGTGACCGGGCCCACAACCATGACCGGGCGGCGACGCCCGCCCGGCAGAGGACCCGAAAGACACCGCAATGCCCCTCGAAGAAACCACCATCACGCTCCCCAAGGCCGAGATACCCCGCACCTGGTACAACGTGCTGCCAGATCTGCCCGAGCCACTGGAGCCGTACCTGACGCCGGACGGCAAGCCGGTCCGCCCGGAGATGCTCTCGGCCATCTTCCCGACGAGCCTCATCGAGCAGGAGCTCTCCCCCCAGCGCCACTTCGACATCCCCGAGGCGGTGGTGGAGGCGCTGTCCCGCTGGAGGCCCACGCCGCTCACGCGGGCGGCCGCCCTGGAGAAGGCCCTGGGCGTCCGCTCGAAGATCTGGTTCAAGAACGAGTCCGGCTCGCCCTCCGGGAGCCACAAGAGCAACACGGCCATGGCCCAGGCCTACTACAACAAGAAGGCGGGCATAAAGAGGCTCGCGACCGAGACCGGCGCGGGCCAGTGGGGCACGGCGCTCTCCATTGCCGGAAGGGCCTTCGGCCTCGACGTCCGCGTCTACATGGTCCGGATCTCCCTCGTGCAGAAGCCGGGCCGCAAGACGGTCATGAACCTCATGGGGGCCGAGGTGATCTCCAGCCCCTCGGACCTGACCGAAGCGGGCAGGAAGGCCAAGGCGGCGGACCCCGACAACCTGGGCTCCCTGGGTCTCGCCATAAGCGAGGCGGTCGAGGACGCCGCCGGCCGCTCCGACACAAACTACAGCCTGGGGAGCGTCCTGAACCACGTGCTCCTCCACCAGACGGTAATCGGCCAGGAGATCAAGAAGCAGCTGGCGGCGGCCGGGGTCTCGCCCGACTACCTCATCGGCTGTCACGGGGGCGGCTCGAACTTCGGGGGCATGGCCGTGCCCTTCGTGCCGGAGATTAAGGACGGGGCCAGGATCACCCTCATAGCCGCCGAACCGGAGAGCTGCCCCAGCCTCACCAGGGGCAAGTTCACCCACGACTACGGGGACGTGGCGGGACTCACCCCGCTCCTCCCCATGTACACCCTGGGCAAGGACTTCCAGCCCCCGGCCATCCACGCGGGCGGGCTCCGCTACCACGGGGCCTCGCCCATCGTGAGCTCCCTCGTGAAAAGCGGCATGGTCAAGCCAGAGGCCATAGGCGGCCCGGAACTCTTCCGCTTCGCCTCCCTCTTCGCCCGCACGGAGTACATCATCCCCGCCCCGGAGTCCGCGCACGCGCTCGCCGCCGCCTGCATGAAGGCCCTGGAGCTCGAGCAGGCCGGCAAGCCCGGCAACATCGTCTTCGTCCTGTCAGGCCACGGGCTCCTGGACCTCGCCGCCTACGAGGACTTCATCAACACGTACTGAGCCCGCGAGCGCGGGAGACAGGGAGACCTGGAGGCAGACAGCGGCCGGGAACCCCGGCCCCGCGGAAGTCCGGGGCATCCCGCGCCCAGCCCGCGCCGGGGCTCCGCCAGGGCCCGAGGCCTTCCGGCCCGGACGCCAGACGGCCTGCGGAGGCCCGGCAGCGGTCGCGGGAAGCGGGCCGAATCCTCTTCACGGGCCTTCCGGACAGGGGCCGGAACCGGCGGCCCCGGGGGACGGTCATGCCCGGTCCGGGCAGAGGCCCGGCCTGAAGCGGCAAAGCGCCGGCTGAGGACAAGGGCGGCCCGGATGCCTGCCTGCGGGCCTTCATGCCGGTACCGGGCGGGCTCCGCAGGGGATGCCGGAATCAGGGGAAGGGGGCTCCGCAGGGGCCCCCTTTTCCGTCCACGCCGTTGTTTTGCGAAGCGCCGGTCCCCGGGCACGTCGAAGCGTCGGCAGGCTGCAGCCGAAGATGCCGTCCGACGGCATCGCACACTTTATAATGCCATGAAGAATTTCATCGGAATGCCCGTAAGAATTTCATCATGCCCTGAAGAATTTTATCGGAATGCCCGTAAAAATTTCTTCGGGTTCATCGGACGATCCTAGCTTCCGTTGAGGTCCGGATCGTAGGGACGCGGAACGAAACCCTGGCATGAGGCATCGAACATGTCTATCGCCAATTTTCGGAGGACCGCGACGGTCCTGTCCCAAATCCGCCATTCCGGCGGGAGATTTTCGCAGGACTGCAGGCTCTCTTCCGAAAAGTCAAAAGGACGCAGGCTGGAAAGCTGGTTCAGCATCTGATTCAGCACTGATTCGCCGTTTGAAAGGGGATATATGCGATCCAGATCTTTCAGGGCTTCCGCAGATTCGAGGGATCCCAGACGAGATGAAAAAATCGCAAGATCAAGATAATCCCTCATGCCGTTCCGCAAAAGGACAAGCGCCGACTTGAGCCTCAGGATTTCGGCATCGGTCGGCACCTCCAGGCGTCCCCCGTCGTATTCCGCGACAACCGTCTCCAGCGGCATTGATCTTGACAGATGTCTTATGCAGGTTTCAAATTGGCCGAATTGTTCCGCGTTGAGCATCGGGGACTTGAACAGGGATTCCCTGTAGCAGCTTACCGATTCGAACTTCGTTAAAATTTCGCTCCATTTCATTCCGCCCAGCGCCGCAACCGCAGGACCGCCGTCCGCAAGGCTCGTCTGCGACCTGCAGATTGCCGTCAGCGCCGCGTCCCACTCGGGAATTGCGGCTTCGCGCACGGCTGGACCGCCGACGGACGAACCGGACCCGGGGAACTGTTCAGGGCCGGTCATGACTTAAGGCCTCGGTCCGCTGGGGCGAGGATCCGATTCCGGATGCAAGCAATCTGAGATATCCATGGCAAGTCGTTTCAGGACTCCAGCAACGAAGTCCCAATTTTGCCATTTTGGCAAAATTTCCTTATAATTCTTAAAATTGATTTCATTTAATTCTTTTGGAACAGGATTTAAAAGCATGATCTGAAGCAACTGCAATGCTGACTGGCTATTGTCCAAGTGGCACACACGATCCAAATCCTTCAATGCGGCTATAGTCTTTTCAGGACCTGAATGCTCAGCGAGAGCCGCCAGATCAATAAAGTCCCTCGTTGCGTTCCTTGCGAGTATGGCCACTGATTTGATCTTTATCAGTTCAGCTTCAGTGGGCACGACAAGTTTCATTCCCCAGTGTTCAAAAGTTGTGGTTTCCAAAGGTCCAGTTCTGTTCATCTGTCTGACGCTGGCCTTTATGCCGTCGAGACTGCCCAGGATAGCGAGCTGGGGCTTGATCTAGTTTGTTTTCCACCCGCTTTCCGATTCCAACCGTCTCAGGATTTCATCGAAATTGACGTTCAAGCCCCTCATCGAATAGTCCGCATCGTAGGACATGCGGTGATCGGTATAGAGGATGACGGCACAGCCGCCGCCGAGCACGGCCTCCGGGACGATCGCCTGAACCCTGCATGCCGCGGCGAGAAGCTGGTCCCAGTCAGGGAACCGTTTTGAGATTCCGGACATAGTTCAGCCAAAAGTGGTAGCGCTGGGTAGGGGCTTCTGAATCTTTGACGCTCCAACTGCAGATATGCTCAACATCGTCCCGGACCTCCGGGTCGTTCAGAACGGCCTCGCGCAGTTCCGCCCAGTCGATCCACACCCCGTGGTATATGATGTCGTCTATCGCGGGCGAGCAGAATTCCGTTTCTGGCGTGAGATCAAGATGTCTGTGCCACATCATAGTATGTCAAACGCTCCCGTTATCCCGAAGCCGTACCGGGACGGAACGGTTCCCGGCCCTGGCCCGACTCCCCCCCCCGTGTCCGGAGCCGCCTCGGGCGGACCGGACAGGTGTTTCGTACTCTATCGGATATCCGAACGGAAAACAAGACTCGAAATCGGCCGGGAACTTCAGCGAAGTCCAGCGTCTGCGGTATTGGCATAAAAATTGCTTTGATGCCGACGTCGACCGGCACAGCTACCGGTCCGGCAGCCGGCCTACTCGGTTCCGAAACCCGTGCGCGGCATGACCGCATCGGCGGCGGCGGTTCGTGATCCCGTCCGGGAAGGCCGGGGCGCTCCCCGCGTTCGCAGCATCTGCCCGTCTTCCTTGTCCGGCGGACTCGCCGGCTCCGAAACTCCGTGACGTCCGGGTGGCCTCGATGATGTCCCGACGGGCCCCTCTTCCGGATTCCTGCCAGGGCAGCGCCCCGGAACCGCAACCCCTGTCCTCTGGGAGCCGGGCGCGTGCCGACCGCCCCGGCGTCCACAGGGTCCCGGGGCGTTGGGGGAGGCGAAGGCCGGGAGATGACGATCCGCCGGGAACGCCGGGGGACGCTTCTCCGGGTTCCGTTTACCGTTCTGGTTCTGGCTTATGTTCAGGTTCAGGTTCAGGCTCAGGCTCATATTCATGTTCAAACTCATGTTCATAATCATGACCATGTTCAGGTTCAGGTCCATGTGCAGTCCCGTCTCGTGCAGTTCGCCGCCGCCGGGGATCCGGTGCCCTGCGGAAGACATTAACGGCCATTTGAAGCTGTCCCTTACAGACTATCGACTGTCGTGAGCAGATCAAGATTTATGAAATCAATTTTCAGAACATTTTTTGTAGATATGTTTATTTTTCAAGTGAAAACTAAATTTCTGATTTACGTAGTGTCATGTTCCCGTGTCCCTCTCAGAACCCCATGCCCTGCTCCAGGCGTCCAGTGCTGACGCGGGTCTGACGGAACGGTCCTGCGGGGCGCCTCCCGGACCCCGCCCATTTCGTGGGAAGAGGTTCCGGCAGGGTGAAAAGCGGCTGAATCGTTTCAGTTTCGCAAGATTGACAAGCGCCCATTGACGCTATAAAATTTTATCGGTCCTGTCCGACGGGCCGCCGGATGCCGGCGGGAAATTGTCGGGCATGATCGCATTATGCCCGGTTGGCCGCCCGGACCGGGAAACGGATGCCGTATATGGGGTCTGCCTCCGACAATTTAAGGCCCTTCGGCTTCTTTCTTCGTTTTCGGACATGACATCTATACATAACTATATGTAGACATTAGTTATGCATATTTTACATATCCCGGAAGACCGACCCGATGCCCCTCCCGTCCGGCCGCCGTCCGGTCGGACCGTCCGGCGTCCGGACGGAAACGTGATGCCCGGCACCGTCTCCGAAAAGGTTTTCTGAAGAAATCCTTGATTTTCCGCATTTTTCCCGCATCCGTCCGAATCGCGCCGCGTCCGCTCCAGACAAGGAGGCCCCAATGCCAGCCAAAGCTGCCCAAGCTCTCCGCTCCCTCGTGCTGATCGCGCCGCTGTCCGGCCCCATCGTGCCCTTAGAAAAGGTCCCCGATCCCACGTTCGCCCAGAAGATGGTCGGAGACGGGATAGCGATCGACCCGACCTCGGAGGTGCTGGTGTCGCCGTGCCGGGGCAGGGTGACCCAGCTGCACAGCTCCTGCCACGCGCTCACGGTCACCACCCCCGAGGGAGTCGAGGTGCTCATGCACATAGGCCTCGACACGGTGACGCTCAAGGGCACGGGTTTCACGCCCAGGGTCTCGGAGGGCGACACGGTCTCCTGCGGGGACCCGCTCATAGCCTTCGACGCCGACTACATAGCCCACAACGCGGCGAGCCTCCTCACGATGATGATCGTCGCGAACGGGGAGGCGGTGGCGGAGTACCTGCCGGCCGCGGGGATCGCCAGATCCGGGGAGACCCGGGTGCTGGAGCTGAAGCTCGCCCAGGAGGCGGACGGTACCGGCGGCGACGCGGCGGGGGGATCGATAGTCTCGGACGAGATAGTCATCCTGAACCCGGCGGGCCTCCACGCGCGGCCCACCGCGGTCCTGGTGTCCAAGGCCAAGCTCTTCTCCTCCGAGCTGCGCCTGATCAAGGGGACCAACGAGGCCAACGCCAAGAGCGTCGTAGCCATCATGGGCCTGGAGGTGAAGCTCCACGACAAGATAAGAATCCGCGCCTCCGGCGAGGACGCCCGGAAGGCCCTGGACACCCTGGCGCCGCTCATAGCCTCGGGCCTGGGGGAAAGCCTCCACGCCCTCCCTCCCGAGAAGCCGGCCACCCCTCCCCCCGCGCCGCCAAGGCCCGCGTCCGAGGACCCCGACCTGCTCCTGGGCGTGTCCGCCTCCCCGGGTCTCGTGACCGGCCACGTCTTCCAGCTCCGCCACGAGGCGGTGCACCTGGAGGAGGAGGGGCAGGGCTTCGAGGTCGAGAACCAGAACCTCCTCTGGGCCATAGCCGACTCCCAGAAGGAGCTGGCCGAGCTGACCGACACCATGCGCAAGCGCGCGGACACCGACAAGGCGGCCATATTCTCGGCCCACCAGGAGCTCCTGGACGATCCGGAGCTGATCGAGGGGGCGAGGCGCCTCCTGAGGCAGGGCAAGAGCGCCGCCTACGGCTGGAACGCGAGCTTCAGCGAGCAGGCGGCGGCGCTGGCGGGGCTGAACAACGAGCTTCTGGCTGGACGCGCCAACGACATAAGGGACGTGGGACGGAGGGTCCTGAACCACCTCACCGGCACGGATACCCCGACCCTGGCCATACCCAAGAACGCCGTGCTGATAGCCGAGGATCTGACCCCCTCGGACACGGCGAGCATCGACAAGAGCGTCGTGGTGGGCTTCTGCACCACCGGCGGGAGCGCCACGTCGCACGCCTCAATTCTCGCCAGATCCATGTCCATCCCGGCCATCGCCGCAATCGAGCGCAGGGCCCTCGATCTCCCGGACGGCACCGCGGTGGTCCTGGACGGCGACCGCGGCCAGCTGAGGCTGAACCCCACCGAGACGGAGACGGCCGAAATCCGGCTCATCCAGGACAGGGTGGCGGCCACCCGTGCCATGGAGCTCCTGGAGGCCGCGAAGGAGGCGAGGACGCTGGACGGCCACCGCGTGAAGGTCGTGGCGAACATCGGGGGCGTCGCGGACGCCGAGGACGTCCCCGCCCTGGGCGGCGAGGGGGTGGGGCTCCTGCGCTCCGAGTTCCTCTTCCTGCAGAGGGCCAGCGCCCCCACCGAGGACGAGCAGGAGGGCATGTACGCCGCCATCGCCAGGACCCTGGGCCCCGACCGGGATCTGGTGGTCCGGACCCTGGACGTGGGGGGCGACAAGCCCCTCGCCTACATGCCCATGCCCCCCGAGGTCAACCCCTTCCTGGGGGTGAGGGGCATAAGGCTCAACCTCCTGGGCACGGACCTCTTCCGCGCCCAGGTGCGCGCCGTCGTCAGGGCCGCACCGCTCACAAGGCTCCACCTCATGTTCCCGATGGTCTCGTCCGTGACCGAATTAAAGGACGCCAAGGCCATCGTCGAGGAGGAGAGGGAGCGCCTGGGCGTGACCAGTCCCGTCCGCGTCGGCATCATGGTGGAGGTGCCGGCCGCGGCAGTCCTGGCGGAGGGGCTCGCCCGGGAGGCGGACTTCTTCTCCATAGGCACTAACGACCTGACGCAGTACACCCTGGCCATCGACCGGGGCCACCCCCGGCTGGCCGCGATGGCGGACGCGCTCAACCCCGCCGTCCTGCGGCTCATAGAGACTACGGTCATGGGAGCCCACAAGCACGGAAAGTGGGTGGGCGTCTGCGGGGGCCTGGCGGGCGAGATCCCCGCCGTGCCCGTCCTCGTGGGGCTGGGGGTGGACGAGCTGTCCGTGAGCGTCTCCTCCATACCCTCGATCAAGGCGGCCGTCAGGCGCCAGAGCCTCCCGGCCTGCCGGGCCCTGGCCACCGAGGTCCTGTCCATGCTCACTGCCGCGGAGGTGCGGGAGCGCCTCGCCGCGTTCGCCGCGGACGCGGCGGCCAAGGAGGGCGCCGATGCTTAAGAACCTGTCGTTCCTCAAGAACGCCTCGAGCTTCATGCAGCAGGTCGGCAAGTCGCTCATGCTGCCCGTGGCAATCCTTCCGGTGGCCGGAATCCTCCTGGGCATCGGCTCCTCCAACTTCTCCTTCATCCCCACCTTCATCTCCGAGATAATGAAGGCCGGCGGCAGCATCATCTTCGGGAACCTGGCCCTGGTCTTCGCGGTCGGCGTGGCCCTCGGCTTCACCAAGAACGACGGGG
>JAISEQ010000550.1 GCA_031264045.1 Deltaproteobacteria bacterium | reverse complement strand
CGGGAGACGGGAGCAGGGAGCAGGGAGAAGGGAGCAGGGAGAAGGGAGACGGGAGCCGGGAGAAGGGAGAAGGGAGAAGGGAGAAGGGAGAAGGGAGAAGGGAGAAGGGACCAGGGATGGCGGCGGACTGCCCCCGCCGGTCGCCCGTCATGGCCGGGATGCCTCCGGAGCCGGGCCACGGCCGGTTCTTCCGCCGGAGCGCCCCCGCGGCCGTTCCGGGAGCCTTCAGCTTTCTCTTGCGGCCGAAAGTCCCAGCCCCGCTCCCTAGCTCGTCCCCGCAGGCCCTCCGGCCAGCGGGGATTCCCGGGCCGGGGGCTTAACGTGCCTTCCGGGCCTCAGCCGGCGAAGCCGGCAGGCGCCAGGGGATTGTTGCGCCTCCGGAGGGCGCTCTCGGCAAACCTCCTCAGTATCAGCACGGGCACGGGGGTCTTGCTGACGGGGAGGCCCAGGGAGATGCCGCCGGGCACCCCCGCCGGGGTCCTCCTGGGCCTGAGCTCGACCCGGCCGCCCCTCATGTCGTAGCAGGTCCGGGCGAAGGCGTTCATGGTCCAGCGGTCGAACTCCGGATGGAACTGGACCGTCAGGACCTTCTCGCCCCAGCTCATGATCTGGCAGGGGTCGTGGCTGGAGCTCGCCAGGATCCGTGCCCCGCTGGGGGGGGCCAGGACGGACTGCGCGTGGCAGAGGTTCGCCGGGAAGCTCCCCGGGAGCCCGCACAGGAGGGGATGGGTCTCCGCCCCGGGGGCGAGGGTCACCTCGTGGGTGCCCATCTCCAGGCCGGCGGGGTTCCAGCCGACCCTGCCCCCCAGGGCCCTGGCCACAATCTGGTGGCCGTAGCAGACCCCGAGCAGGGGCACTCGCTTCTCCGCGACCCTGAGCAGGAAGTCCGTGAGCTTCAGGCTCCAGACGGGCCTGGCGGTCACCATGGAGAGCGAGCCGGTCACTATGTAGCCGCAGTAGTCCCGGGGGTCCTTGGGGAAGCGCGGGGAGCGGGAGACGTCCGTGACCCAGAAGGAGCCGGGCTGGAGGTCCGCGTGCTTCACGAACATGTCCCCGAAGCTGTCCCTGAGCCCGTAGCGGCGGGGTATGTTGCCGGCCTGGAGGATGAGGAGGGGGCCGGTCACGGGAGCGCCCCCCCGCCGGCCGTGCCGCCCGCCCCCGTGCCCGGCAGTCCCCCGTCCCCGGGGACGCCGGGGATCCTCACGGCCACGCCCTGGGAGCGGAGGTATTCCTTTATGGCGGGGATGGGGTGGGTCCCGTAGTGGACTATGCTCGCGACGAGGGCGGCCGACGCCCCTCCCCGGACCAGGGCGTCGCGGAGGTGCGCGGGGGCGCCGGCCCCTCCGGAGGCGATCACCGGGATCTCGACCGCTCCGGAGACGAGGGCGGTCAGATCGAGCTCGTAGCCCTCCAGGGTGCCGTCCGCGTCTATGGAGTTGAGGCAGATCTCCCCGGCCCCCAGGGCCTCGGCCTTCAGGGCCCAGGCCAGGGCGTCCAGGCCGGTGGGGGTCCTGCCCCCGTCTATCACCACCTCGTAGCCCGAGGGGCAGTGGCCGGCGGGGGGCACCTTCTTGGCGTCCAGGCCGAGCACCACCGCCTGGGACCCGAACGCCTCCGCCCCGTCCGAGATGATCCCGGGGTAGCGGACGGCGGCGGAGTTTACCGATATCTTCTCCGCGCCCGCCAGGAGGACGTCCCTCATCCGGGCCACTGACGAGATCCCCCCCCCGACGCTGAAGGGAATGAAGATTGCCTCGGCCACCCTCTCCACCACCTTCAGCATGATGCTTCTGGACTCTGCGGAGGCGGTGATGTCGTAGAAGACGATCTCGTCCGCCCCCTCGAGGTAGTAGCGCCGCGCCGCGTCCACGGGGTCGCCTATGTCGACGTTGCCCTGGAACCTGACGCCCTTGGTGAGCTGGCCGTCCCGGACGTCGAGGCAGACTATGATTCTCTTGCTGAGCATTTGATGGGTTCCGGGGGTGGGTTCCGTCCGCGCGCGGGCGGTCCGGTTCTGTCCGGTTTCCGGGGCCTGCGCGGTCCCGGCTCGTCCCGCGGCCTTCCCGGCCGCCTGGGCGCGGCAGGCCCGGCCGGGGGGCGCGGGCTTCCCGGCCGCCGCGGGGCTGTTTTCCGGGCCGGGCGGGGGAGCCTCCGCCGTTTTCCGGCGCGGCGGCCGCCTGCCGCCGCGGGCTCCGGGCGCGGGGCCGCGGATCAGTAGGGCGGGGGCAGGCTTAGCGAGTACTCGTAGAAGTTCCTCAGGATCTTGAGCCCCGGGGGACCGCTCTTCTCGGGATGGAACTGGAGCGCCCAGGTGCCCTCCTTCCCGAACGCGGAGGCGAAGGTCTTCCCGTGGAAGGTGGTCCCGATGACCAGCTCGGGGGGCGGGACGGGGTAGTAGGAATGCACGAAGTAGAACTGCTCGTCCTCGCCCACGCCCTCGAAGAGCGAGGAGCGGACGCGCCTTTCCACCGTGTTCCAGCCCATGTGGGGTACCCTTATGGGCTTCCCGTCCTCGTCCGGAAGGCTGTGGTCGAAACGGAGGTTGTCGCCGGGGAAGACGCCCAGGGTCTCGGCGTCGTTCTCCTCCGAATGGGCGAGCATGATCTGGCAGCCCAGGCAGATGCCCAGAAAAGGCCTCCCCTGGCCCACCAGCACCCTGATGATGTTGTCTATGCCCGTGTCCTTGAGGACTCCCATGGCGTGGCCCGCCGCGCCCACCCCGGGAAACACGATGCCCGCGGCCTTGGTCAGGGTCAGCAGATCCGCCGTGACCACGGCCTCGACGTCCAGGTGCTTCAGTGCCCTGTGGACGCTGGTCTGGTTGCCGGCCCGATAGTCTATGATGGCTATGTAGTCCTGGTTCGGGGGCATGGCTTCTTGGAGTGTCGTCCTGCGGGGGCCGGGCTTCTCCGGTCCGGGCGGACTCTGGCCGCGGCGTGTCCGGAGCGCCGGAAGGCCTCCGGCGGCCCCTGCCGGGACGGGGCGCCGTGTCGGTAAGACGGAAGGGCGGGTTCCGGCGAACGGGGCGGAGGCCGGAGGGCGTCCCGGAAAATGAAAAAAAATATCCCCCGAGGACGGCCCGAGATGTCCGGAAGGCCGTCCCGGAACGCCCGGGAACGGGGCACCGGGCGGGCGGGAAGGGCGCGGGGGGGGGACGCTTACAGGTCGTATGTATATCACGAACAAGCCGGGCAGTTCAAGCTGGCAGGGAATTCGGGCCGGAAGTCAGTTCGGGCCGGCGGGCAGTTCGGGCGGGTTCCCGGTTTTCCCGCGCCCGCAGCGCGCGGGTTCCCGGTTTTCCCGCGCCCGCAGAGCGCGGGTTCCTCGGCCCCGGCGGCCGGGCCGACGCCCTGGCCGGCGGCCCTCCGGACCACCGGTGCCGCCTCCGGGAAGGAGGTCCGCCTCCCGCATCCGCCGTCCCGCGCCCTCATCCTCCGGCGGGCGGCCTCCCCCTGCCCAGCCCGGCAAGGTGGATCCAGCCCCAGAGCCCGGCAAGCCCCAGCACGGAGAAGGTCTCCAGGCGGAAGAGCCCCTGGGCCAGGAGGGCCTCGGCCGGCGTGAAGCCCGCCAGCTGCCCGGCGAACACGCTCCATGCCTCCATGACCCCCAGCCCTGCCGGGGTGAGGTTTATGATGAGCGTGTGCATCTGCCCGGCCGACCAGAACAGGGCCTCGGCTGGTCCCAGCTCCACTCCGAAGGCGTGAAGCGACAGCCAGTTGGAGGCGCACAGGAAGAGGAAGAACCCGGCGTCCCACAGGGCCACGCGGGCCAGGAGCCCCGGCCGCTCCCGGTACCTGCTCCAGCTCCGCCAGAGGACGCCCAGTTTTCCCGGAAGCCTCACGGGGAGCCGGCCCGAGAAGACCAGGGCCACGGCCATGGCGAAGGTGCCCGCGAAGTAGCCCTCCAGTGCCAGCGCGGGTCCGGGCTCCGGGCCCCTCATGGCCAGTAGGCCCGCGAGCCCGGCCAGGCTCGCGGCGGCCAGCGCGGCCACGCCCACGAGGAAGCTCTGGGAGAGGAAGTCCGCCACCGGGAGCCCGTGGCGGGACTTCAGGTAGTAGGCCCTCAGGGCCGCTGCCCCCTTGAAGGGCAGGAAGGTGTTGGCCGCCGAAGTGGCGAAGACGAGCGCCATGTTCTCCGTCCTCGGGATGGCCACGGAGTGCGCGAGGAGGGTGAGCCTGACCACGGCGGCGTTCGCCGAGTAGGTGAGAAACACGCAGACGGCCAGGAGGACCGGCGCCTCGAGGGGCAGGGGACGATCCAGCACCGAACGGAAGTCCTCCAGGTGGTCCCTTATGTAGGCCGCCAGGAAGAAGACGAACAGGATGCCCACGGCCAGGCCGAGGAGCTTCCTCGTTCCGGCTGCCGCGGGAAGGCGTTCCGGATCGGCGCCTCCGGGCGTCCCGGCCCGGCAGGGACCGCCGGTCTCCGGCGAGCTTCCCCCGCCGCGGGCGGCCTCAGGGGGGACCGGCGCGTCCGGAGTCCCGTCCGCGACGGGCTCCCCCGGAACGTCCCCGGGCCCTCCGGCGCCGGCGGCGCCGCCTGAGGCGTCCCGGTCCGGCGGGGTCCCGCCGGGGGTGCCGGTATCCTTCACGTCGGCGCCCCGGTCAGCCCTTGAGCCAGGTGGTGAAGGGCCCGTCCTGTGCGTATTCCGAGGAGATCAGGCGCAGCAGCTCGACGGCCACTGGCCCCGGCTTCCCCGAGCCCACGGGCTTTCCGTCCCATTCGGTCACGGGGAGCACGTCGAAGGAGGTGGTGGTCAGGAAGGCCTCCCCCATGACGTCCCAGAGCCTGTCGCGGGAGACGTCCTCGTTTCCCGCGGCCCTGAGCTTCCCGTCCCGCACGAGTTCCTGCGCCCTGTCCAGCACCCTGGAGAGGGTCACCCCCTTCAGTATCCTCTGCCAGCTGGGGGCGAGGAGCTCGCCGGACTTGGTCACTATGACTATGTTCTCCGTGGGGCCCTCGGTCAGGAATCCCTCGGAGTCGAAGCTCACGGCGTAGTCGGCCCCCGTGTCCCTGGCGAACTTCTTCACCAGCACGTTGTGGAGGTAGTCGCAGCTCTTGATGCCCGCGAACTCCGACTTGGCGGGGAAGGGGGCGGAGCGGACGGTCACTCCCTTGCCGTAGACCTCGGGGGAGGGGCGGTTCAGCCTGAGCGTCACCAGGTAGAACTCCGGGCCGGTGGAGTCGTAGGGGTTCACGGTGAAGCTGCCGGGCCCGCGGGAGACGCAGATCCTG
>JAISEQ010000547.1 GCA_031264045.1 Deltaproteobacteria bacterium | reverse complement strand
TCCCGTCCCTTTGCCCTTCCCGCCCTCTCCGCCCTTCCCGCCCTCTCCGCCCTCCCCGTCCCGTCCGTGAATCCACCGCGCCGTCGGTCCCATGCACCTTCTGATCTATCGCCAAAACCTCAACTTCATAATCCCTGCTGATATCCCGCTGCCATGGGTAGGGTTACCGAAGAAACGTCTTCAAAACTGACACGAAGCGCGTCTGGGCCAATGCCGAGACGGCGAGGAAGCCTGCCATGCCGAAAAAACTTTGGCTGACCAGCCAGCGGAGGAGATGGCTAGGCGCAAGTCCCCGGAGGTGGCAAGGGCCAGTCAGGTAGCTTAACCCTGGAAGATGCGTCCGAACAGGAAGGCTCCTGGAGCAAAGCTGCCCCACTGGCCGGAGTACGAGGGCATGTGGAGGTGCCGGAACCGGGGCGCGGTTCCCAGCTTCAGCTCCTGCCGGTGCCGGTTTATCGAAAGGCTGTTGAGCCTCTCGGAGTACGCATGAGGGCCGGAATGACCGGAATTCACATCAGAAGAGCGATTTCGGCAGGAAGAAACCGAGAGGAACTTGACTGAACCATGACGGAAATTTCAGGATAAATCTGGAAAACCTGAAAATCAGATGGAAAAGCCGATGGACTCGATGCTGGATAACATGATCGTTGTCATAAGGATAAAGAGTAGTTCCAGGTGGACAAAGGGATGCGCACTTCGTGAGTTGAACATGATACGGGTTCATTTCATAACTGATGCCGGAAGAAATACTGTTCAGAACGATTAAACAGGAATTTCACATGATTTGGAAGCAAACAAGAAAATCGGACATATGGAAAATTGATTCAGGACAAATCAGAAATTGGAAAACCATTAAGCAGGATAAACAGATCATCAAAACAGAGAAGAAATTCATCAAAGGATATCGTCATCTGTCAGGATATTCGGAGAAAAGTTTCATTTGAGATCTACCTGGTCTTTGAGATCAATACATGTCCCAGAACAGACAAAACAGCGATAAACGAATGCGGTTACATACGATATCACTGAGACCACGCATATGCTATAAAATTTTAAACACGAGAATGAAATGGTAAAAATACAAGAAAACGCGACATTTCGTGGCTTGGAGCGATTCGATTAGGCCTGTTTTGTAGATCCACGTCATCTCCAAGAAATATTTTGTTCAATGGATACTAATGATAAATGATGTAGATCAAAAAAGTCCAAAAAAAATGACGTGAATCAAAAAAGTCCAATGAAAAATGATGTGGATCAAAAAAATCAGATAAATGCGACTTGCGTCAATATAATTCAACGAATTATGTTGGGCGTCAAAAAAAAATCAACAGAATGAATTCTAACTAAATACTGATGGGAAATTGAACTCAATAATCATCATGTTGCGGCGTTATGAATTATGATGGAACATGTTGAAATATATCTGCTGTCAGATGCGATGCATGAGAACAAGTCACTGAACATATGACATCAAATTATTGAAATATTGAAGTAGCCATATACAATATTTATGACACACAATATTCTCAATGTTATTGATAATTATGATGCCGAATCATCAGTCTTCTTGTAAATACTCCTGGGCAGAGCACGAAAAGGCATAGTTCTTTGGAGCGGACAGGAACATGCACCCAATCAAAACGCTCGGAAATAAAGTCGAATGAAAAACAATTCCAGAACTAGCATACAGACAAGTATCGGGATACAAAGTATTATCATCATCCGGGAAGCTTCGGCCACATTCTGGCTGTGCCATTGCCGAAATAACGGTGAAAATGATAATTTTCTTGTCACATTTTCATTAATTCCTGACATAATCATATTGATCTGAATCAATAAGACGTACGTCAAAAGTTGCAGAAAAATATTGGGAAACGGCGGTTTAAGTAGGCGACAAAACCTAAATCCATTGATTTAATTTTATATTCAGCATGTTCGGATTTAAGAGGAATATTAGCACCCACATTTTATGGTAGTCAAAGATGAAAATTTTGGGTAAATCACATTTGACTTTAGCATAGTCATGCTTTAAAATTCTCAATCAGGCTAATTAAGTCTCATTAGATACAATCAGGTCTCAAAAATCCAAATTAAAGTTAATTGATCCAAACAAACCTGCCGATGGGTAACCATGATTCCTCCACGAGCTGTTGCGGATGTAGCCCTGCAAACGTGTTAAACGGCTCGAAAATCCGCTAAAAATTTTGGATTCAACAGGGGATGGAGTTCAGGATGACAGAATTGGGAAAACGGTATCCTTAAATTAGCCTCCCTGCAGTTTCTAATCTCCTAAGCGCTCCGGAATCGCGGACTGCGGGACGCCAGAACCACAGTTTCATTCTCAGGTCCGCAGTCCGGACCTCCCGAACAGGACAGCAGAGAAGGACGTTCAAAGGCAGAACAGCGATGGAACGATCCAGGAAAGCCCATCTGTCAGGTTCAAACCCTGGCGTAAGAAAGGCCGGTGAAGCGGCTTTTAACCTTCCGCGAACGAGAACCCGAATCAGAATTTGACACCTCGAAATATCGCAATCCGTAATCAATCCCTCTGAGGGCGGCATATGGCAAACTGAAGATAAAACCGGCAGATACTTTTCAGCACCCAAACATCGGCGGCGTCCAATCATCGGATCATCTCTCTCCTCGCCATTTGCCATCCGGTGCTGAATTCCAGTCTCACCTTCTTGAGCCATCCACCTTCCCGGAGCGGCATAAAGCAGTACGCCAGGACTGTCTTCAACGACAGCTACTCCAGAAGATCATTAAAAAATAGCGGAAATCTGTCCATATAGTTTACGGCTCAATCCGATACTTGCTTTCAATAGTCTTTGAGTCTTCTCCGTGGCCTGATTCTTACCGCAAGAATAAACCATAAAATTTTGCGGACAACCATATTGCGCCGAAACAGGGAACGTGACCTGCTTCCGGCCCGTGTCAAGACAAGCGCGAGGACGCTACACCACCTCAAGGAGCGGCAACGATGTCCATAAAGAAGCTAACACTCATGATGCTGTCGGCCCCAGCCAGAGGCGGGTCCGTCTTCCTCGCGTTCGTCCCGGCCATTGCCCTGGCCCTGACCCTGGCCCTGGCCCTGTCGTTTTGGAGTGCCCAGACCGATCTTCTCGCCCAATCGATTGTCGAGACCTCTCCTGACGCCCAGGGCGGCGGGCATGGCGGCGCCGGAGGCGGGGGGGGCGGCGGTGCCGGCGGTTCGGGAGGAGGCGGAGGAGGAGGTGCCGACGGAGACGGAACCGATTTGGGCGGGATCGGCGGCCGAGGCGGCGAGGGTGCTCACGGAGGCAACGGCGGGAAGGGCGGAACAGCAGGAGGAGGCATAGTCAGCACGGATGCTCCGGGTGTTGCTGGTCCGCCAGCGGGAATTCCCGATCCCCCTTCCACCGCAGTTTCCATCAATAACGGCACTGCCGGGACCGACGGCACCGCCGGATCGCCAGGAGGCGATGGGGGAAACGGCATCGCCGGAAAGACGGAATCCGGCAGAGCGGCTCCGGGAGCCGGAGGAGATGGAGGAGCCGGTGCCACTCCCGCCGCTCACGGCAACGGTCGGGAAGCTGGAATTGATTCCGATGGTACACAGGGTAATCCGGCCCTTCCCAACCCGCCCAGTGACGGCATTTCTGGAGATTTCGGTAAAATTGGCACTTCCGGCACCGTTGCTGGCTCAGTTGTCCCCGTCTCTTTCCCCGGCTACGCTACGATAACGTCCATTCTGATATCCTCGGGCAAGGGCGGAGACGGCGGTGAAGGAGGAGGCGGAGGAAACGCTGGATTATCAGGAACTGAAATACCCGCTGCGAATCACTCGCAAAAAGGAGGTGATTCCACAGGAACCTACAACGGCGGGGCACGCGGTGCCGACAGCAATCCCTCCCGCGGCGGAGCCGGGGGAGACGGCGGCAACGGCGGTGCGGGCGGAACAAGCGCCGGACATTCGATCACGGTAGGTTCGAACACGGGCCAGACCGTAACCGTTGCCGGCTCGACAACGGTCGCCTCGCTCTCCGGCGGTTCAGGAGGCAAAGGGGGCAACGAAGGTGATTCCGTTCTTCAATGGGACACCTCCACTGTTCTCGGCGGCAGAGGAGGCAGCGGCGGAGCGGGCAGCAGTTCAGGCAACGTGGAACTCAGATTCATTTCTCCCGTGGCAATCTTCAACGGCACAGTCACCGTAGAGGGGGGAAGCGGCGGCAACGGAGGTCTGGGCGGACAGAACACCGTGACAGCAAACGCCGGAGGCTCCGGCGGAACCGGCGGAAACGCCGGAGCCGCGACCCTCGCCACATGGCGCGACATGGTGATAAATACTTCCATCGTGAAAGTCACGAGCGGTAACGCCGGTGCCACCGGAGACAAGCAGGGATCAGCCAGCGATGCGCTGGGAGGAGGTGGAGGACTGGTAAAATTCGATGTCGGACGCGATGCCATCGTGACCAGCTCCACCAAATTCGATATCACGATCGGAACTTCCGTAGGTACTACGCAAGCGGGGCTCCTGGAGTTGTCGGTAAACCGCAACCTCGAGATCGAATCGGGGATTACAGCCACTCTCGACGTCAAGGGCGCGGCCATGCGCACATCCGACTACATCACGTTTCCCTCTCTCCTCTTCTGGGCAGATTCGAAATTCATCGCTTCGGAAAACGTCAATGACGCCTACGTATTCACCGGCACCGCTCCGGCACAGAACTATGTTTACCAAGTGAACAACATGGACCTGGTTACCGGAGCCGAGTGGAAAACCCTTGGAACATATCGACCCGATACCGGAAGCGGCCACTACATGCGGTTCAACATGGCCGACATAGACCCCGGCGGCACCATGCTGAACTTCTCGGGACAGGGGACGGTGTCACTGGCCGATTTTGATCCCATGAGTCAGCACGAGGCCTACCTCGCCCTGCCCGACAGGCCCCGCTACGCGAACGACCCCGCCAACTGGGACTACGGCTGGACAGGCGGCGCTTCCGATTTCTTCACCGCCCCGGCCTTCATCATGTCTCCCTACCAGTCCAAACGACTCCACCTGGGCAAAGTGGTGCTGATAAACAATATCGATTACGGTTCCATCAACACTTCCCTCCCCCGCTACGCGGTCGACGCCGCAAACAGCAGGATTCACTACATCTCCAGCGGGTCCGCCCTGGGGCCCCTCTACGACGACTTCGCCTTCACTTCCGGGTTGAGGCGCTACTACTGGAACGTTTACGCCCAGCAGGGCGGCGGCGGCGACCCGGACACGCTCATAGCTGACAACTACTATACCGCCGATGCGAGCCATGTCTTCGCCCAGGCGGCGGCCGCTTCCTCCATAGCCGTGAACCAGACCTTCCTGGCCTCGATGACGGCCATGGACAACGCCTTCAGGTCCGGCATGGTGGACCGCTACCACATGGAGGCGTCCTTCGCCGGAAGCCACGTCCGAACCGAGACGGGCAGCCACGTGAACGTGGATAACTGGTCCGGAGCCCTGGCGCTCTCCAGGAAGTCCAGCCACTCCCTGGGCGAGACCGTCTTCGGCATCTTCGGGGAATTCAGCACAGGCGACTACGACACCTTCACCCAGGTCCCCCGCTACGGGGACGTCTTCGGCGACGGCGACGTCAAGACATACGGCGGCGGCATCTTCATCAAGAACGTCTTCACCTCCAACACGATGATAGAGGCCTCGGTCCGCGGAGGAGGCTTCCGCAACGAGTTCAGGCTGAAGGGCGACCCCTGGATCCCGAACCGGGAGATACACGACGCCGACACCGACGGCACCTACCTGGGCGGGCACGTTGGCGTCACCCAGAGGGTCCAGATAGGCGACAGCTCGCTTGTGGACGCCTACGGCAAGTACTTCATCACCCACACGGCCTCCGACTCCTTCACGACCTCCTTCGGCGACGAGATCTTCATGGACTCCTTCAACTCATCGAGGGTCCGCGTGGGAGGGCGCTGGACCGAGGACTTCAGCTCAAAGAAAATCCGGCTCTTCTTCGGCCTGGCCTACGAGCACGAGTTCGACGGAAAGGTCACCGGCAAGAACGGCCCTGACCCCTTCGCCCACACAGTCGACCCGACCGGGTCAAGCGGCTTCGGGGAGCTCGGGCTTAACTTCAACCCCATGGAGAACCTCACCGTAACCGTCGGAGCCTTCGGATGGGCCGGCCAGCAGAAGGGCGCCGGCGGGAACGCCGGTTTAAACTTCAGTTTCTAGCCCTGGCTCGGGTGGGCATCTAACCTCTACCGCAAGGCTCCAGGACGGGCCATCAGGCCATTCACCGACTATGCCGACCGGGCCAAAAAGCTCGTCCATGACCACGCTGGCGTACCCTTAAGCCACCCTCAACATCTCCCCCCGCTGTCGACCGCCCGCAAAATCCAGAGCCCCCGGGGGAACCGAAACCAGCCCCCGCAACGCTGCTGGCGGCTGCCGACACATTCGGCACATCCTTCATGCGGGCAAAAGTTCCGCCCCCCCAAAGCCGCAAAGGAACCCTGAAAGACAGTTCGCCCTCAGGGCAGAACGCTTCACTGACGCGGGGCCCCGCCCGGAACCGCTCCGGACGGGGCCATCGCATTTCACGGCTGCGGCGCCATTACAAGGCATCCCCCCATCTCTCTGCAGGTCCCTGCCCCCCTTTGCCCCGAAAGCCCTTCCCCGCCCTCCCAACACTGGGGCCATTGCCGCCCGACTCCGCAGGCCCTTGCCCTTGCTTTTGCCCATCTTCAATCGTCCCCTTACCGCACCGAACCTGCTACCGCTGGCGTTTCCAGCATCCTGCTTAACCCAGTCCGCCCACCAGACATCACGCTTTCCAGCATTGACCAGGCCCCGTCACCTTAACAAGCCGATAATCTTGGCTTCACCCGCCTGAAAGCAAATTCCCTTGCTCAACGTTTACGCGTTCCTCTCTTCCGCCTGCCGCAAACTTTCTGTATCATCCTCCGCCCACCTCCCAATCCTTCTGCCCTCTCCCGCCTCCGCCCTCATCCCCAGGCTTTCATCCCTTCCAGCCTCCTCCATCCCGGCCTTCTGCCCCCTCCAGTCGCCGGCCCACAGGCTTTCAACCCATTCCAGCCTCCTCCATCCCGGCCTTCCGCCCACTTCAGCGCCTCCCCAGGCTTTCGGCCATCCCCCTCCGTCTCCGTCCTACGGCTTTCCATCCCTCCCCTCCGCCGGTCCCAAGGCCCTGCAGGGGTTTCCGGCAGCCACGGTGCGCGGAGGGACGTCCCTGGTCACAACGCTTCCGGCTCCTATGACTGCCCAGTCCCCTATGGTGACGCCTGGAAGCACCGTGACGCCTCCCCCTATCCAGACCCCGTCACCGACCCTTATCGGCAGGGCGTACTCTATGCCGGAGACGCGGAGTGCGGGGTCCAGCGGGTGAGCGGCCGTGTAGAAGCCGCAGTTCGGTCCCACCATGACGTCCTGGCCGAAGCTCACCGGGGCACAGTCCAGCACGACCAGGCCGTGGTTGCTGTAGAAGCGCTCGCCCAAGGCGATATTCCAGCCGTAGTCGCACCAGAACGGCTGCTCCACCAGGAACGACTCCCCCGCGCTCCCCAGGATCTCCCGGAGGATGCCCTCCCTGCCGTTCAAGTCCCCCGGATCCATGAGATTGTGCCTGTGGCAGAGGCCTTTGCAGCTGGCCCGCTCGGAGGCGAGGAGCCCATCGGTCCCGGGAGAATACAGCTCGCCCGCGAGCATCTTGTCCTTCTCGGTCCTTTCCACCGCCACCCCTCCCGTCCCCGCGCGGAGGACCCGCAGGACGATTTGGTGCCCTGCCCTCTTCCGCTGCCGCCTCGCCTTGCCAATGAACCTCTCAGTCAGCCTGCTGCCCCTGTTCCCGCCCCTGCCTCCATCCGCCTTTGCCTCCATCCGCTCATGGCCAGCATTTGGAACTCCCGCCCGCGACCGATAAGGGAGATTCCGGAGCAGGCAGGACAGGGCTTGCCCGGCGGTTCCCGCCCCGTCCCGGACATCCGCCGGCCCGAACAGGTCATACGCCGGCACGTTCCCGGACATCCGCAGGAACGAACCCGGCCGGACATCCTGAAGCGCCCCGCCCCGGAGGGCCGCCTGCCTCTCGGGACGGGGCACGGGGAAGCCCCACGCGGCTAGCCCGCAGCCGTTGTTCCCCCTCTCCGGCCCCTGTCGAAGACGGGGTTCAGGCAGTAGACCAGGAGGACCGCCACCATGAAGACGGGGGTCGCGGCGTAGACGCTCCTGTAGGTGTGGAAATATCCGGCGACAAACCCCATTGCCACGGTGCTCGCGAGATAACCCACGTCGTAGCCGTTCAGGAACAGGGCCGCCGCGAGCGTCCTCCTTCCGGGAGGGGCATAGGAGATGATGAGCGCCTGGAGCGACGGGAAAAGCGCCCCCATGCCCAGACCGTAGCACCCTGCCGCAACGTTTGCGGCGGAGGGGCCGGGGAAGACGAGGAGGATCAGGAGCGCGGCCATGAGGAGCAGACTCGACGGCACTATCACGAACATGTGCCCCATCCGGTCGTGGATCCTGCCCCCGGCAAGCCTCGTGACGACTATGCCCAAGGTGGCGATGAAGAAGAAGGTTCCGGCCCCGTCTATGCCCAGCTCGTCCAGATACAGGACCAGGTACGTGAAGATACCGCAGCATGCCGCCCCCAGGAGAAGCACCAGAAGGGCGGGGTAGAGGATCTCCCGTTCGGGGAGCCCGGCACCTCCGGACGAGGGAACGCTTCTGGTTCCCTTCTCCGGAAACGCCCCGGACCAGTCCGCAGTAAGGAAGTCCCCGGAGGTGCGCGTGCAGACGGCCGCGAAGGCGAAGGTCAAAAGGAGGCAGGTGGAGGCCAGCAGTACCGGGAAACCGCACGACCGGGCCAGGCGAATGCCCATAAACGGCCCGACGGCCAAAGCGACGCTGGCTCCCAGGGCAAGGCGACCCAGGCCCTCGGCAAGCCTGCACGGGGGGATTATCTTGGACGCGAGCGATATCATCAGGGTCGTTGCCGCCCCGATGCCGACCCCGTTCACCAGCCTTGTCAGCAGATAAACCGGAAAAACGTCCCCAGAGAGCATGAGGGCGTTGCCCAGGGCAGCGGTGAGCACCGCTGCCTTCAGAAGCCCCAACTCCCCCATCCTAGAGGCCATACGGCCGGTAACGAGCCTCGAGCAGATGGAGGACGCGAAGAAGGCCCCGAATATGAGCCCTATCATCGCCTCGGTCATGCCGTGGTCCTTGAAGTGGATGGGCATGGTAGCGAGAAGCATGTTCATGCTCCCGAAAAGGCAGATGTTTATCCCGAACAGCGTCAGAAACGTCCCGGACCACAGGGACGATCCGGCGGAAAGGGCAGGTGCCGCTATCGCGCGGCGGGAGAGGGGCCATCGTCCGGACGGGAGGCCGTCTCCGCTTCCGCCAGCGCCGTGAAAACAAGGTCCGCCTACCCCTTCTTCGGCGACTCTTCCCCCTCCGTTTCCGGCAGGGCCTCCGTGAAGGCCCCCAGAATCAGGCATGACCATTTTCCAGGACGTCCTCCTCTTTGCGCGAAAGCCTTTCCCGCGCGCGAAAAAGCCCAGGGCGGAAGAGCGCCTGGGCGAAAAAAAAACGGCGCCCGGAAACATGTTCCTGGGCGCGTCAGACGACAGTATTGTATATCGGCAGGGAACCCGGCGTCAAGGAGCGGGCAGCAACCAGTCGAAGCTACGGAATCCTCGATGCCCGATGTCCGGGACGCCATGGGGGCGCGGCCAATTTCAAGCGGGAACGCCAACCGACCGGGCCCAGACCATGACGGTCCTGGCTGCGAGTCATTCATTCCCCGAGCTCCTCCTCCGCGAGACCGGCCAGGAAAGCAAGCCCCCTATCCGCAACCTCAGCCTCCTTCTCCTGCCTTCCGCCCGCTACGACTTGTTGTTTTGATGTATTTTAGGTGTCTTTCTAGACATATTGTTGGATTTTTACTTGACTTTAAAGGATGTAAAACGCATAATAATTATGAGCAGATGATTTTTTTATTTTTTTTGGCCTTCATTTTGATATCAATTGACCGTTTAGCATCTTGTCGCCTTTCTCAGATGTTAAAGTCTTTAATCATTCCTTTCGGCTTAAATCTATGATGGATGTTGGTTGTGCTTGGATTTCCAGGCCAGCGACCATATAACTCCATTTACACTTTATATATATACATAATTTGTATTTTTTATATCTTTTCTATCTTTTTATTATCTTATCATTTCTTAGTTATTTCTTTGAATTTTTTAATGGTGTATAAGGTCGCGGAAGATTCTCTCCTCTGCTTGGACCTCGGGCTCTCTCGCCATCGGGCACCTCGTGCTCCCGAGACCTTCAGCCACCAAAGTCACAACCCTTCAGGCATAAGGGCTCTTCAGGCAACCAGGCCTACAGCCCATCTGATCTCAGCGACATTAAGTCCTCTCAGAACCCCAGCCCTGCAGTCCACCCCCCCAGCCCGGACCTCAGTGGACGGATAACTCCATTGGAGAAATGAGCACACGTCATGACAATAGATATAGACAAGACAAAGACAGTAAGTTCTGACGATGATTCGATAGATATTAAAGAGCAACTTCTCCAGGATACCTTGTCTACTATAATCTCCATCCACGAGAATTCTACAGATATACATGATTTGTCATGGCTCAATGATCATTTACATATCATGGCAGAACATCTCGAAAGAATGAGGGTCGGAACTACCTCAGCAAAAAATTTTATAGATATGGAGCAAATTGAGAAGGAAATGCTTGATTTAAACAATCGATTCGATAATTCTTACAGGAAAAAATTGATAAGTCAATTCAAAACATCTAAGCAGAGAATGAGCTTTTCGAGCAATAAAAAATGAATTTTCCAGATGTAGAACTAAGACTTAAATTGTCCGACCATATCAACCATCTATAATGTCAAAAAAAACGAATATTCTCAATGCAAGAAAGGCTCTTATCACATCAACAGAAACTGATGCTAAAGATTTGATGGAATTCGGACAATCAAGTTAATTTTTTTCCGGCAGACATTGGACTTGGTTTGTATGATGTACCCTTTAAGTTAACACGTGATGCTTTAAAGACTGTTGCTAATATGGTTGCTCAATGTAAATGGATATTAAATGGCGGAAGAAAGATTCAAACAATATACAAACTTTTCAAATGGTGATGACACTATTCGAAAATCTACTACATGATTAGAAAAAATCGTCCATGTAAATGATATGTGAGATGCTAATGATATTTGGAAGGAACTTGATGCTGGCCACTATAATTTCAAGATCATACAAACAAATATATATTATATTTTGAAATTGATGTATCTATGTTGGCCCTAAGAGAAAAAGATGGAAAAAAAATTAACTGAATAAAGGTTCAGAATATCAGGAATGCAAACTAGTGATGGCTTTTTCAGGCTTCCCGTCTCCTGCCATGTCGTCAGCCCGTCATCCAGTCCCGATGGCCTGTACTCCTCCCACCGGACGCTTTGCGGCAGGCAGATCTCCTTTAAGGAAACGAATCAGGCGTATCCAAAGAAACTGTTTCGCGGGGTTGGCGAAAGCCGACAGGACGCAGCACGCGCCGCACGTCCGCCCGAGGCCCCGGAAAGACGCGGGATGATGTCAGCGGGTCTGGGGGCGGGGACCGCCCGGGTTCTGACTGGCGGCTCCTGAAGACGCGGTCCTGCCTGCTGAGCCCGTTAACGCTGGGCTTGAGAGCGTCGGCATCAGCCGGGAGGGGCACCGGAGCGCAGCAAGACCTTCAGCTTCCCGCAGGAGCCTGTTGCCCTGCCGACGGCTTGCCCGCCGGGGAGCCAGCCCCGCGCTTGGAGCGGCTCTGGGCCATCGCCGCGCCTGCCATCACCAGGAACGCGCCGAACCACATCAGCATTGTCATGACCTCGTCCATGAAGATCATGGCGAATAAGGCCGCGAACACTCCCTGAAGCTGGAGCATGAGGGCCACCTCGGAGGAGCGCATGTGCCTCTGGGCGGCCGTCTGGCCCAGGATGCCACCGGCCAGCGATATTATCCCGAACAGCGAGACGGGGAGCGTCTGCCAGAACAGGGAGGAGGGCGGCATGTTCCCCCTGAATACGGCTATGGCCAGCGAGACTATCCCGGTCAGGAAAAGCTGGACCGTCACGAAGCGGACGGGATCCACGCGGTTGGAGAAGCGGGACGTCACCAGCACGTGCACCGCAGTGAACGTGGCGCTCAGGAGCATCAGGGCATCCCCGCGGTTCAGGGAGCCCTCGCCCCCGGGATTGGACAGGAGCCAGAGGCCGCACACCGCCAGGGCGAGGCCTATCCAGAAGGGAATGCCGGGGAACCTGCCCGTGAACATGGCTATCAGGGGGACGATTATCACGTACATGCCGCTGATGAAGCCCGCCTTGCCGCTGGACGTCTGCTCCAGGCCCATGTACTGAAGGATGGAATAGATGATCAGGGGAAAGCCTGCGGCCAGCCCCCCCCAGAACCACAGAAGCTTCCCTGGCGTCTTGCCCTTGAAGCTCTTCGGAAGCGGACCGGACCCGCGGATGGCCAGCGGCAGGAACGCGAAAGCGGCAAAGGTGAACCTGACGCCGGAGAAGGCGATGGGGTCGAAACTTTTGTCGAGCGCCCAGTGGTTCATGGGAAAGGTTAGGCCCCAGACAATGGTGATCGCCACGAGAATGAGAGCGGCTTTAGTTCTGGGCGACACGGGGCCTCCTCCTGAGCTTGGGGGAATGACGGCAAGCGGAGCGCGCGCGGCGTAGCCGACGGCAGGGTCAGGGTCAGGAGGCCGGGCAGAGCATCCCACTGAGGAACATGCCGGCCACCGGAAGGGCTTTCCCGACGGGCGGGCCGAACCCGGCTCGGCTTTCGCCGGGGAGCCGGCCCGTGCAGGACCGCATGGTCACCGCCTGCCGCCAGGGGCTCCGCCCATGAGGAGGGTCGACAGTCAAGCAGATCGCAGGCCCCGGCACACTCGCCGGACCATTCCCTGGGCAGCGGCGGCGAACGTGTCCCCCCATCTTAAGCCCCCTTGAAGTGTCAATTATACACAGCCGCAACAGTCAAGTCACGTGCAATCGCGGCCCTTTCGATGTCTCAATCGCCTGAAGCGGAGACGTCCGGATGAGGTTCGGAGGGTGAGTCCCGATGAGGTTTAGGCAGCAGGAACTTCCGAGATCTCAGGAAAGTGTCTCTGGAAGGCATCTTGGAAAAATGTCTCTAGACAATTCCGGAACAGAATCGAGAATCGATCAACATCCAGGCAAACGGAAATATACAATTCGAACAGCCAGACAACATTTTCTTTTCATATTTATAATGTCAGTACATTTAACCGATTTCCGAAAATCAATGCCAAACACGACTCCGCGTTTCCTCTCCTGAAACGGATGCGCAAGGCACCTCCTCCCATCCGCTACTCCAGCCGCGTCCCCCACTCCCGCTACTCCAGGCGCGCCGTCCCCCCGGAATCCCAGCCGCGCCTCCCTTCAGGGCCTGCCTCAGACAGGAAATCCTGAGTGCCTCAGGCAACCCGCCAGCCGCCTCCGGTCAGGCGACGAGGCCGCAGTCTTCCATGCAGGAATGGCCAGCGCCGCCTCGCATCGGACGGCGGCCGCTCACGAGGAGTCCGGTCCCGTCCGCAGGACAGTCAGATCAGAAACAGCGGAGCGAAACAAAGTCCCAGCACCAGAGCGGCGGTGGCCACCCTCACCACCATGAGTCCCCTGGAATGCGGGCTTCCTGGGAGCACCGCACTCCGGCGGGAGTGATGCTGGGCAGTTATAGACCCCGCAACAACCAGCGCCGCTCCGGCCCACATTGAAGGCGTCATCATCTCGTCCAGGAAGATCATTCCGAAGATCGCCGCGAAGACGGCCTGGAGCTGCAGGAGAAGCGCCGCCTCGGAGGGGCGGATGTCCTTCTGGGCGGTAACCTGGAAGAAGTAGCACATCGAGACGGAAAGTATCCCGAAGAGCGAGAAGGGGAGCGTGGCGATGAAAGCCGCGGAATCGGGCAGGGCGCCCCTCGCGAAGGCTATCCCGAGGCACACCGCCCCCACCATCCCCACCTGGACGCCCACGAAGCGGAAGGGGTTGACCCTTATGGCGTAGCGTCCCACGAGGAGAACGTGAACCGCCCAGAAGAGATCCGCCGCGAGCGTCAGCGCGTCCCCCCTGTTGAACTCCCCGCCCCCCGGGTTCGAGACCAGCATGAGCCCCGAGAGCCCCATGACCAGCCCCATCCACACCGCAGGCGAGGGGATCCTCCCCAGGACCAGTCCCAGGGGAGGCACCAGGGTGACATAAAGCCCGCTAATGAATCCGGATTTGGCGCTCGTCGTCCAGACCATGCCCTGGTACTGGAGGGCGGTCCCTACCGTCAGGAGCACCCCCGCCGCTAGGCCCGCCCACAGCCACGTTAGCGGATGCGGGCGCTCCCGGTCAATGGCCTGCCCGGGCGAGCTCGCCCTCCTCATGAGCGCCATGGGCAGGAGGGCCGCCGCGCTGAAGAGGAACTTGATGCCCGTGAACGCGAACGGGTCCACCAGGGCCACGGAGTAGCGGATGGTGGGAAACGAAGCCCCCCATATGAAGGTTGCCGTAAGCAGAAGGAGGGCAGCTTTGATCCTGGGTGTCATC
>JAISEQ010000532.1 GCA_031264045.1 Deltaproteobacteria bacterium | reverse complement strand
TATTCCGTCAAGTACGCCTCCGCCTTCTACGGCCCCTTCAGGGAGGCGGCGCAGTCCGCCCCGCGGTCGGGCGACCGCAGGGGCTACCAGATGGATCCCGGAAACATCCGGGAGGCGTCCCTGGAGGCGTCGCTGGATCTGGCGGAGGGGGCCGACATCATAATGGTCAAGCCCGCAGGTCCCTACCTGGACGTTCTGAGGGAGATGCGCCTCATGACGAGGAGGCCGCTCGCGGCCTACCAGGTCTCCGGGGAGTTCGCCATGCTCCGGGCCGCGGGGGACGCGGGCCTTCTGGACTACCGGGCCGCCGCCATGGAGTCGCTCCTGGGCATCAAGAGGGCGGGCGCGGATCTGATCCTCACCTACCTGGCGCCGGAGTACCTGCGCTGGAGGATGGGGTAGGCTTCCGGGAGGCGGCGGCCGGGACGTCCGCGGCGGGGCGGCGGCGGGACGGGCTGGAAGGGGAGGGGAGGCCGGACGGATTCCGGCGCGCCCTGGATGCCGGCGGCCGCCGGCAGCTCCCGTCCGTCAGGCGCGGCAGTTCCGCCGGAGCAGGGGAAACCCGGCACGGGACCTCACGAGGCGCAGGCGCCATGCGACGGTATTATCGATATTCCGCCGCAGAATTCTTCGGAGCATTCCGACCGGACACGTGTAAAGATTTCCATCAGGTTTTAAATATTTTAAGTGCATAATGCATTCGGATGCACGGTATATACCGAAAGTTCGGAAGTATTCCGGCGAAAACATTGGCGAAATATTGTATTGTATAAATTTTCTATAATTCATGAACCATAAGTTATATTGAGTTTAAATTGTATTTCTTTCAGTCTGAGAACCTCTGATGCCGAGGCGCATGTACCGGTCATGTTTGCTCAATGGCAGTGTCGGCGTCTGGACGGGAGACGCTGCCGCTTCCTTTCATTCGCAAAAATTTTCAAATTATTGACATGGGCCAGTTGCTGTCTTAATCCGTAAAGCCTAATATGACGCCTGATTGCGATTGTCCCGCCGCCTCACGTGCTGCACGCGCATGTCGGCACGGCACAGGCGCGTTTCCCGCCGCTCGGGTTGAGCTTCGCGGCTGCCCCCGCGGTCCGGTTTCGGCGCGTCGCGGCTTCGGGGAAACATTCGGCGGCTCCCCTGCGGGGGGAACCAGGTGAAGCTGATGGCTTTCCGTATCGCGGCACTCGGCGCAGCCATATCCTTGTGGGCGGCGGCCTGTGCCGGGACACTGCTAGCGCAGACGTTCAGGAATTCGCTGGGCATGGAGTTCGTCTATGTGGAGGCGGGAAACTTCATGATGGGGAGCGGGTCGGACGCGGCGGTCCCCGCCGACGACGACGAGCGCCCGCTCCACAGGGTCGCCATCTCGAAGCCCTTCCTCATTTCCCTGCTGGAAGTCACCCAGGCCCAGTACGAGAGGGTCATGGGTTCCAACCCCAGCCGCTTCGTCGGGGCGGCTCTTCCGGTCGAGCAGCTGAGCTGGCTGGACGCCGCGGAGTTCCTGAAGAAGCTGGACGCCGCCGAGGGCGGCCGCGGGCTCTACCGCCTCCCCACCGAGGCGGAGTGGGAGTTTGCGGCCCGCGAAAGCCATGACCGCTTCTTCCCCGGGGAGCTGTCCGAGGATCTGCTGGGCTGCGGCTGGACCGGGCAGAATTCCGGAGGCGCCACCCGTCCGGCGGGCACCATGAAGCCCACCGGCCGGGGCCTGTTCGACGTCCACGGCAACGTCTCCGAATGGACGGCGGACTGGTACTCCCGGAGCTACTACTCGACGAGCCCCTTCATCGACCCCGCAGGCCCGCCGTCGGGCACCGCCAGGAGCGTCAGGGGATGCTCGTGGTTCGACCCCGTGCGGCGCTGCCGCCCGGCCTACAGGGGGTTCATGGGGCCGCGGGACAGGAATTCCTACACGGGCTTCCGTGTGGTGCGGAATCCCGGGCTCTACGGCGAGATGCGGGGGAAATGACATCCCCGGCCGCCGGTGCCCGTGTTCAGGTTCCGTGTCCCGTCCTCAGGAGCCGGTGCCCGGGTCTCCAAACTCGCGGTATTCCGGAAAGCCCGGCGGGGAAAGGCCGGCCGAGGAAGGCGTCGAGGCAAGACCGGAAGGCTCCCCCTAATGGCGGCGCGGCGGCCGGGGTACGCCGAATCCGGTCGGGCGCGGTCCCGGGGTGTCGGCCAGGCGCGGGAAGAGGCCCGCCGCGCTCTGCCCGCCGCGGCGGATCGGCTCCGGCGGGACGTCAGTAGGACAGGGAGTCGAAAAACGGGGTGCAGATTCCCGCGACCTCCGGAAGTCCGAGCATGGCGGTCCCCTCCTTCGCTATCGTGTCCTTGGGGGCCGTGAACATGCAGTAGAGTATGGAGACTGAGCTGCCGTTCATGACCCAGCGCTGGGCATGGAAGTCGGCGAGATTGCCGTTACCGGTGTCCGCGGAGACTTGGATTTCCGCGGCCCTCATCCCCTTGAAGGACATCGGTTTCGAGCCGAGGAATGTCCCGCTCTTGGCCATGTCGCGGCCCAGGGCCTCCCAGAAGTAAGCCTCGCCCGAATTTCCGAACATGGCCAGTTCGTCGGGGCTCAGGTTGAGGGTCATGACGGCCAGGCCGAAGGGCATGCCCGTCTCCCGTCCCTTGCCTTCGGCAATGAAGAGCATGTTCTGGGGGCCGCCGGACGGCGCGGCGGGGTAGTCGTGGACCAGCCCTTTCCGCTCGAACCAGGGGGGATAGCTCACGGTGAAGGCCGGGCCCGCGGTGGAGGGGAGATAGTTGGAACTGGAAAGGACGGGCCAGCCCTCGCGGGCGAGGGCGGATCCGGCCGGGACCATGGCGAGGGCCAGAGCCAGGCACAGGGCGGAGGCGAGGGCCGAGGACGGGGCCGGGAGCGTGCCGGGAAGGAAGTTCCGGCGACCGGGGGGGAAGGGGCTTGGACGGCGTGGCAAGGGGGACACCTCGTGCTCCTCGCCGGCGGCCTGCCGCGGCGGGAGTCGTTCTGGAAGGCGGGCCGGCCGCGGCGCTGACAGGCCGCGGGAAAGGCGGGGCAGGCCCGGCCCCCGAGCGGGCGCTGGCTGTCGGAGGGCCCCGGAGTTCCCGTCGCGATCGGGGGGAAGCGGCGTCCGCACCGCCCCCCCATTCTGACATGATCCCCCCCGGAATGAAACGGTCAGTCGGGAAAGGGGCCCCGTACGGATGCCCCGGCATCCGCCCGGGGCCTTCCCGCCATGCCGGGCAGGCGGCGGCGCAGGTCGGAATTTCCAGATGCGCGGTCCGGCCGTCTGTCGGCGCTTTCAGCGGTGGGAGGGCAGATTGCGGAGGTTAGGGGTGACGCCGGATGGCGTCCGAAACGGATACGGACCGGGCTGGAGGTGCCGGGTCCGCCGGTCATGAGCCCCCCTCCGGCCGATTTCCTGTCACGGGCCGGCGGCGCGCTCCTGAAGGGCAGGGCTTTTCGGCAGTCCACTTCCGCTTCCCGGCGCCCTGACCTTTCCGGTTCTGGAGGTTCCAAGCCGTCTGGCTGGCGGGACTCTCCGCAGGCGTCCGGCGGTACGGCAGTCTTTTCCGGACACGCGTCATCTCCCTCATGGCGGGTAAGAAGGTAAAGTCGGTAAGCCGGCACCTCGGCAGCCGAGATGCCGGACCGCCGCCGGTGGT